>NZ_DGMH01000053.1:467-6313 GCF_002388305.1 Sulfitobacter sp. UBA4523 | reverse complement strand
ATCAGGTTCTTGGAGTCGGGCAGGAAGTCGGACCAGGCGTCGCCCGGCACCAGCTCCTCGGTCTCGGAGACGATGTCGAACTGGCCCTCGTCGTTGATCTCGCCGATCAGCACGGGCTTGGTGATGTGGTGGTTGGCCAGCATGGTGGACATGCCGCCGGTGAGGTTCGGCACCTCGACGCCCGGCAGGGCGGCAATGACCGCGTCGGCCTCGGTCGTGCCTGCGGCCTCGACCGCCTTCACCCACATGTTGAAGCCGATATAGTGGGCTTCCATCGGGTCGTTGGTGACGCGCTTGTCGTCACCGATGAAGGTCTTCCACTTCTCGATGAACTCGGCATTCTCGGGCGTATCGACCGACTGGAAGTAGTTCCAGGCGGCGAGATGGCCGACCAGCGGGCCGGTGTCGATGCCGGCCAGTTCTTCCTCGCCGACGGAGAAGGCGACGACAGGAATGTCGGTCGCGGCGATGCCCTGGTTGGCGAGTTCCTTGTAGAACGGCACGTTGGCGTCGCCGTTCACGGTCGAGACGACGGCGGTCTTCTTGCCGGTCGAACCGAATTCCTTGATGGCCGACACCTCGGTCTGCCAGTCGGAGAAGCCGAAGGGCGTGTAGTTGACCTTGATGTCCTCGGCGGCGACGCCCTTGTCCTTGAGATACTGCTCGAGGATCTTGTTGGTGGTGCGCGGATAGACGTAGTCGGTGCCTTCCAGCACCCAGCGCTCGACGCCTTCCTCCATCAGATAGTCGACGGCGGGGATCGCCTGCTGGTTGGGCGCGGCACCCGTGTAGAACACGTTCTTGGATGATTCCTCGCCCTCGTATTGCACGGGGTAGAACAGCAGGCCGTTCAGCTCTTCAATCACGGGCAGCACGGATTTGCGCGACACAGAGGTCCAGTTGCCAAAGATCACGTCGACCTCGTTCACGGTCAGCAGCTCGCGCGCCTTCTCTGCGAACAAAGGCCAGTCGGAGGCAGGGTCGACCACGACCGCCTCAATTTCGCAGCCCAATACGCCACCCTTTTCGTTCTGCGCGTCGATCAACATCAGCATGGTGTCTTTCAGCGTCGTCTCGGAAATCGCCATGGTCCCCGACAGCGAGTGCAGCACGCCGACCTTGACCGGATCGGCACAGTCCTGCGCCATCACCAGCGAGGTGGAGCCCATCAATGCAGCGGTCGCGCAGGCGGCAAGTTTTGTGAATGTTGTCATCTTCTATCCCCTGTTGGCGCTGCTACCCCGCGCGTCAGAACGCACTTTTCCGGGGCCCCCAAGCACGTTAGACAGGAGGCGCAGCATATTGTTGTGATCGTCGCATGGCTTGTTACATCTGCCAGGATCGCTTGCCGTGCGACGGTGTTGCCTGTGTCGGCACAAGGCCAAGATGCCTAGGGCAGTGGCGGAGTCGCTAGAAAAATGGCATGTCACAGGACACGCCCCTAGCCGCGCCTCATTTTTTGGCGCCAAAGATCGGGATCGCTTAAAATGTAACCGGCAGGCACACGGCTCCGGGGAAAGGCGCGCGACAAGCGCGCGCCAGCACCTTCGCCTTAGGGGGTGACGCGCGCAGCGGAGGTCGCCTGCCACGCCCGCAACATCGGCAGCGCACAAAGGGCGATTCCGATGAGAAAGGACAGGCTGTAGCCCAAACCGGCCAGATCATTCTGCGGCATGGCGATCAGCACGCCGCCAAAGAACAGCGCCACCCGCATCGGCAGCGCCCCACGGCCTTCAATCGGGCCGACAAGGCTGATGTACCCCTGCAGCGCCGCCGAGATCAGGGTCACCCCGATCATCGCACAGCTCAGCGCGACGACGACCTCCCACGCGGGGGCCTGACCAATCAACGCAGGGTTCAGCACAAAGAAGAAGGGCGCGATATAGATGACACCGCCAAGGCGCATCGCTTCGAACCCCGTGGCAATCGGGTTCGATCCCGCCATGGTCGAGGCCGCAAAAGCGCCAAGCGCTACCGGAGGTGTGATATAGCTGACCATGCCCCAGTAGAGAATGAACAGATGCACTGCCAGTTGGTTCAGCCCGCCGGCCTCAAGCGCGGGGGCCAGCACCACCGCAAGGAAGATATAGCAGGCGGTCACCGTCATCCCCATGCCGAAGATAAAGGCGGTGATCGCCCCCATCAGCAACAGGATCAACGTGCTGTCGCCGGCCAGAAACACCAGCTCGTTCACCAATGTGCCCGCCAGCCCCGTGGCCGAGAACGACCCGACGATCAGCCCGACGCCCAGCAGGATCGCCGTCAGTTCTGACAGCCCCATGCCGACACCGACGATCATATTGCCAAGGCGGCTCAGGTTCAGACGATGGCTCGCGCGGAACTGGTTCACCACCAACAGCAGCGCCGTCGCATAGAAGGGCGCAGAGGATTCCTGCCGCAGCCCGATCATCATATAGAGCAGCAGCGCGAAAACGAAGATATAGGGCCAGCCTTCGATCATCACCTGACGCAGGCGCGGAAGGTCAGGCTTGGGCAACCCGCGCAGCCCGCGTTTCGCGGAGTAGGCGTCGATCTGCGCAAACAGGCCCCAGTAAAACAACAGGCTGGGGATCGCGGCGGCCAGCGCGATTTCGACATAGGGGCGTGACAGGAAGGACGCCATGACAAAGGCCGTCGCCCCCATGATCGGCGGCATCAATACCCCGCCAGTCGAGGCGCAGGCCTCTGTCGCGGCGGCGGTCTTGGCCGAGAATCCGGTCTTGCGCATCGCGGGGATCGACACCGCCCCCGTGGTCAAGACATTCGAAATGACAGAGCCGGACATCGACCCCATAAAGCCGCTGGCAAAGATAGACACTTTCGCTGCGCCCCCGCGGTAGCCGCCCACGAGGCCAAGCGCCAGATCATTGAAAAACTGCCCGCCGCCTGTCCGTTGCAGCACCGCGCCGAACAGGATGAAGCCGATGACAACACCGCCGAACGCCTTCATCGGAATGCCGAAAGAGCTTTCGGCGGAATAGATATGGTAGGGCACCGTTTGCAGAAACGTGCTTTGAAAGCCCGAAAACGGGTCCGGCACGTGGCCCGCGAATGTCGGGTAAAAGGCAAAGAGGGTGACGATCAGGAACAACACCAGCCCCCCTGCCCGCCGCGTTGCCTCCAGGATCAGAAAGAAGAATATGACCGAGACATATTGCGCCGTTTCAGGGGCTGCATATTCCCACCCCTGCGACAGGTTCTGCTGCGCGGTTTGCGCCAGATAGCCTGTGGTCCCGACCGAAGCGGCAAACAGCACCCAGTCCAGCAGCGTCGGCTCCCCCCCCTTGCCGCCGCGGGCCTGAAAGATAAGGAATGTCAACGCGAGGAACATCCCCCCGAGGATATACAGATACCGCCCGTCGATCAGCACAATCCCGAAAAGCTGAAGGTTGAAAAGCTGGTTCACCACCAGCACCAGCGACAGCAGCGTGGTGATCACCACGACCCAACGTGCCACCCCCGAGATCCGCTCTGCCGGGGTGGCACCGTCAATCGCCACCTCCTCGAACTTCGGCTGCGGGGCGCGCGATGTATCGGGATCGGTCATAAAAACGCTTTCATATTAGGGGGTACGGGCCGGTAAGCGGCACAGCAGGAACGGGCCGGCATCATGACCAGCCCGCCCCGAACTTTGGAAAGGTTCAGAAAACGACAGAGAACCCGCCGTCTGCCAAGGCCTTGCGGCGCGCCTCGGACCAAGCGGCTTCCCAGTCAGAGGGGTTGGACGCTTTCGTCGCTTCCCATGCCGCGGCCAGCGCTTCTTGGCGTTTCACAAGTTTGTCGTTATGCGCCTGCGCGGTGTCGGACCAAGCGCCCACTTCTTCGAAATAGCGGATCGCCCCTTCGTGGTAGGGCACCACCCATTCCATGTTCTGCTTGTCCAGCGCCCAGCCACCGATGCCGGGGGAATTGCCGTCATATTTCGGGAACAGCTCTACCATCGCCTTGGTCATATTATAGACTAGCGCTTCGTCCGTGGCCGCAATAGAGGTCAGCACCGGATAGGCATAGCCCGCGCCCTGATAGCCGTCGGTCCCGTCGATGGTGGCCCCGACCTTGGCTTTGTTCAGCGTGAAGAAGGGGGCAATCTCCTGCATGCGGGCGAAACCCTCGGTGTCGTCGGGATCAATCGGCGGCCAGAACAGCCCGCGCGGCCCCGCTTCGGCCTCATATGCCTTGCCCGAGTTGGTCGACGCAAAAGCCGCATCGACCTGCCCTTCGATCAGGCCGGTCCAGCTGGCCCCGAACCCCCCGAAATCAACCCGCTCCACATCGTCCCAGGTCAGTCCGCCATAGGCCAGATAGGCTTCGGTGTTCACGTTCAACGCAGGGGCACCCACGATATAGGACACGCGCTTCCCCTTGAGGTCGGCATAGGTCTCGATCCCCAGATCGCCCGCGACACCGACCGCAAGGTTGATCGCGCCGCCGTTGTTCGCCAGCAGCACGCGGATCGGCTGCGGGCCCCAGTTTTCGGCCCCGAAATCAAACACACCTTCCTGCGCCATAAAACTACCGCCCACACCCGTGGCCGAGAATTCAACCCGCCCCTGGCGCAGCGGCTCTGTGCGCGACACGTCGTTCTTGCCCGGCAGCACCCGCAGGTTCACCCCCGCGGCATCTTGCAACGCAGCACCGATTGCCACGGCCTGATTATAGCCCGCCGACCCGGTGTCATAGGCTGTCCAGCTCAGTTGACGCGGCAGGTCCAGATCCTGCGCGACCCCCATGGAAGCCGTGAACCCAAATGCCACGACCGTCGTCTTCAATACGTTCATATCTTTCCTCCCAGAAATTCCTGCGGCGCAAAACATTCGCGTTTGCGGCAAGGTTAGCGGCCCGTTTTCTTGTGAAACGTGGTTCCGCCCTGTGGAAAAGGATAAGAGCGCGCCTTTCCGTGAGTCAACAAAAGACCGCGAGAGGCGCGATTGCGCAGGGTGACGTCAATCAGAGGTAGAGCATAGATGTTCTGACGCGGGAACACCCGCCTTGCGCGCCGCCGCCATCAATTGCGCCAATGTGCCTGCATCCAGCGGAATACCCTTGGCCGATCGCTCTGCCGTGCTGCGCCTTTCGGGGTCGCCGGGGAATTGCACCCCCGCCGTTCCGGGCGCTGCGGGGGATGCCTTGACCCAATCTGTATAGCTGTCCACATCCACACCAAAGCTTTGCGCAAGACCAAAGACATTGGGATCGATCAGGATCGCCATCATGTTGTTCACGATCCGGTCGGGCACCTCGCGCTCGGGCGCATAGGCCCCGCCCCCGCTGAACGATCCACCTAAGATATCCCCCAGCAAGGCGAGCCCGAACCCTTTATGCTGCCCGAAGGCCGTCAACGCCCCGCCCGCACCGTCAAATACCACCGACGGATCGCGCGTGGCATTGCCCTGCGCATCAATCAACGCCCCTTCGGGCGCGGGCTTGCCGCTAAGCTGAGCGACACGCGCCTTGCCCATGGCGATGGTACTGGTCGCCATATCCAGCACAAACATCGGATGCTTTTCGGTCGCCGGTATCGCCGTGCAGTAAGGATTCGTGACAAACCGCGCATCACTGCCGCCGAAGGGTGCCACGAGCGGTCGCGCGGACTGAACATTCGCGTAAAGGATGCAGATGAACCCCGCTTCCGCCGCCATGATGCCCCAGTCGCCCAAGCGCCCAAGGTGGAAGCTGTTGCGCAAGGACAGCATCACGAAATGGTGGGCCTGCGCACGATCAATCGCCAGCGTCATCGCCTGCTCTGCCACGATATGGCCAAAGCCACGGTGGCCATCGACCAAGAGGAACGGCCCTTTGTCCTGCACCAGCTCGATATCGGCCGCAGCGTCCAACTGCCCTGCATG
>NZ_DGMH01000053.1:0-332 GCF_002388305.1 Sulfitobacter sp. UBA4523 | reverse complement strand
CCCCACCCCGTGACTGTCATGCCCCGCCAGATTAGCCCCCACCAACCGCGCCGCAACCTTCGCCGCCCGCCCTGCATCCTTCCCTGCATGCGCCAAAATAGCCGTCGCAAAATCCGTCAACCGCCCCGCATCAACCGCCATCGGCCTATCCTCCCCCAAATATGCTGTCCACGCCGCCTCTCCCAAAACGAACGCCCACGACCGCAACCTCGCGCCAAGAAGCGGAAACTGCAAGCCGGAGGGTCATCCGAAGCGGAAAGAGCCAACGCGGGCGCCTACGGCGGGGAATTTTTCAACGGAGAGTTTAAATGGTGCCCAGGGGCAGCTTGGGT
>NZ_DGMH01000044.1:79570-79719 GCF_002388305.1 Sulfitobacter sp. UBA4523 | reverse complement strand
TTCCACAGCTGGCTGATGTTGTTAAAGATACCGCTTTGCGCAACCGCATCAGGGTTGTAGGTGCCCTTGATGATTTCCTCGAGGGTCTTGCCTTCCCACTCGGTGCCTTCAATGGCTTTGTTGCCGTTGGTGACATAGGCGTTGTGGTG
>NZ_DGMH01000044.1:74288-79429 GCF_002388305.1 Sulfitobacter sp. UBA4523 | reverse complement strand
CAGGAAGAGTAAAAGCCATGAGAAAAGCCTCCGTTATTGAATTGCGTCTGGGTCACATGAAGCCCGTCCCGTCATAAGGTCAAGTGCTGATCGACCCGCAAGGGGGAAACCGGCACAGCTGACGGGGCGCTTCTACCGTCACCCGCTTAAGGGTAAAACGGCTGGCTGGGGCGAATGTTCCCGCCAGTCTGCCGCCCTGCCCCTGACCAGCGGCTTACCGCGCGGTGCTATAATATTCGGGGGCGGACCCGGCCTGTGCCGCGGTTTTCAGCAGATCAAACACATATTGCGCGACCGAGCGGAAGCAGACCAGACGGAAGCTGTCGCCGTCCTCGATCCAGAACGCCGCCGGCACCTGCGCCAGCCGCGTGCGGCGGATCATGCCGGGGGTGAAACTGTCTGGCGACAGATCCACCGGGGCGAGCTTGGCCAGCACATCGCGGCTGTGCGCCCCGCTGATGCGAAACACCGCCCGCGCATCGGATACATTGACCGCCAACGTGTGATTGCTACCAAAGCATTTGGTCAGCATGTCGATGGTGTCGCTGACCTGATCATAGGGGCAGAGCAACAACAGCTCGTCCGGTGACATCCACGCGACACCGCGATCCCCGTTGATCTGGACACTGCGGGTATCGGGAAGGCCCAGGCCGACGGCCTTTTTCAGCGCCTTCTTCATATAGCCCGCCCCCAGATCCCCGCGGACAGAGATCATGCCAATCGGGTCCATCAGGGTCACCTCGGCAATGCCGCCGGTGAATTCCGCCGCTTTCAACGCGCTTACCGCCTCAGACATTTTGCTTGGCCCCTTCTTTGTCATAGAACACCGGATCGACGATTTTCGCCTGATAGGTCTTGCCGTCGGTCCCGGGGAAATCGAGCACCTCGCCCATGCGGTCCGGCCCATTCAGGACCAGCCCCATCGCGATCCCCTTACCCAAGGTCGGCGAATGATAGGTCGAGGTGACGCGCCCGATCATATTGCGCTGGCCGTTCTCGTTCTCGCCGTCACCTACGGCATAGGCCCCGTCCGGCAGGGTGCTGCCGTCGGTTGTTTCCAGCCCCACCAGTTTCCAGCGCGTCGGGTCCACCATATGGGACCGCTGCTGCGCGCGCTTGCCCAAGTAGTCATCCTTCTTTTTCGAGATCGCCCAGTTCAGCCCCAGATCCTGCGGGATCACGGTGCCGTCGGTTTCGTCCCCGATCATGATAAAGCCCTTTTCGGCGCGCAGGATGTGCAGACATTCGGTCCCATAGGGCATCACGCCCAGATCATTGCCCGCCACCATCAGCGCATCCCAGAAGGCCTGTCCCTGCCCTGCATCCACCGCGATCTCGTAGCTCAGCTCGCCCGAGAAAGAGATCCGGTAAACGCGGCACTTGAAGCCCCCCAGCGTGCCGTCCGCCCACTCCATAAAGGCCAGCGTGTCTTTGCTGACATCCATGCCGCCCAGCTTTTCCAGACATTTGCGTGCATTGGGGCCGACCACGGCGATCTGCGCATATTGCTCGGTGACATTAGCAACATAGACGTTGAAATCCCACCACTCGGTCTGGAGCCATTCTTCCATATGCTGGTGGATGCTTTCCGCGCCGCCCGTCGTTGTGTGGCACAAGAAGGTGTCGTCATCGATCCGCGCAACGACACCATCGTCGATCAGGAACCCGTTTTCCGAACACATCAGGCCATAGCGGCATTTACCCGGTTTCAGCGTGCTCATCATATTGGTGTAGAGCATGTCGAGGAAGCGCCCCGCGTCCGGTCCCTTGACGATGATCTTGCCCAGGGTGGAGGCATCCAGCATCCCCAGTTTGCTGCGCGTGTTGGTGACCTCGCGCATCACGGCGTCATGGGTGCTTTCGCCCTTGCGCGGATAGGCATAGGGGCGTCGCCACTGGCCGACGGGTTCCCATTCGGCACCGTTCGCGTCGTGCCAATCATGCAGCGGGGTGCGGCGGATCGGTTGGAACACATCGCCACGCGCCTCGCCCGCGATCGCGCCCATCGAAATCGGGTGGTACGGCGGGCGGAAAGTGGTGGTACCAACGGCGGGAATATCCGCGTCCATCGCGCCCGCCAGGGTTGCCAGCCCGTTGATATTGCTGAGCTTACCCTGATCCGTCGCCATCCCCAAGGTGGTATAGCGTTTGGCGTGTTCGACGCTGACAAAGCCTTCTTGCGCGGCAAGCCGCACGTCCGACACTTTGACATCGTTCTGATAATCCAGCCACGTCTTCTCGCGCAGCTTCACATTTGCGCCTTGGGGCATCATCCAGACGGGGGCGAGCGGCGCTTCCTCTTGCCGGTCGGCGTTCGGCGAGACAGCATCGGCGGGCAGCTTGAACCCCAGCGTCGTGACCACCCCATCGGCAGCGGCATGGGCGTCGTGCAAGATATCATCCAGCGCAAAGAACCCACCCGCGGCACCGGCAGCGGTGACAAAACCATGCCCGTCCGCCCCCAGCGGCGGATTGTTCACATCGGGGCGGAACATGGCCCCGGCGGTATCCCAGGTCAGCTTGCCTCCGCAATGGGACCACAGATGCACCACCGGCGACCAGCCGCCCGACATGGCCACGGCGTCACAGGGGAAGGTTTCAAGCACCGTACCCTCGCCCGCTTGGCTGCACACCTCTACGCCGGTCACGCGTTTCCCGCCTGTGACCCGCGCCACGGCATGCCCCATCATCACGCGAATGCCCAGATCTTTAGCGTGCGTCATCAGCGCGGAATCCTGCGGCAGCACGCGGGCATCCAGAATGGCGGGCACGGTCAGACCGGCCTCGGTCAAGGCGATGGCGGTGCGGTAGGCGTCGTCATTATTGGTGACCACCACCGTGCGATCCCCGACCGACACGCCATAGTTCACCAGATAATCCCGCACAGATGCGGCCAGCATCACGCCCGGGATGTCATTGCCAGCAAAGGACAAAGGCCTTTCAATCGCGCCGGTGGCGGTCACGATATGACCGGCGCGAATGCGCCAGAGCCGGTGGCGCGGCCCAGCAATCTCCGGCGCGTGGTCCGTCAGCCGTTCATAGCCCAGCACATAGCCGTGGTCATAGACTCCCGCCCCCATGACACGGGTGCGCAGGGTGACGTTTGCCATCCCCGACAGCTCTGCCACCAGCGCGTCGATGAAGTCGGCGACGGGTGTGCCATCGACCGTGCCGCCATCCACGGGAGCGCGGCCGCCCCAATGGGCGGTCTGTTCCAGCACGATGACCTTGGCACCGGACAGGGCCGCGGTGCGCGCGGCCTCTAGCCCCGCGACACCACCGCCGATGATCAGCACATCGCAAAAGGCGTGGAAATGTTCATAGGTATCGCCATCCGTCTCCTTGGGCGCTTTGCCCAGACCGGCAGAGTGGCGGATGATCGGCTCGTAGACATGCTTCCAGAAGGGGCGCGGGTGGATGAACATCTTGTAGTAGAAGCCCGCGGGCAGAAAGCGGCTCAGGTGTTTGTTGATCGCGCCAACGTCGAATTCGAGGCTGGGCCAGTGGTTCTGGCTTTCCGCCTCGAGCCCGTCGAAAAGATCGGTGGTCGTGGCGCGTTGGTTGGGCTCGAACCGGTCGCCCTGCCCGAGGTTCACCAGCGCGTTGGGTTCTTCCGGGCCCGCCGCCACGATGCCGCGCGGACGGTGGTATTTGAACGACCGTCCCACCAGCATCTGGTCATTCGCCAGCAAGGCCGAGGCTAGGGTATCGCCCTCGAAGCCGCGCAGCTGCTTTCCGTTAAACGAAAAACTGACAGCATTTGATTTGTTCAGCAGGCGGCCGCCTGTGGCAATTCTGGTGCTCATGAAGTCAAACCTTGGTGTGGGGCGAAAGCGCGGGTGCCTCCGGCGGGAGTTTTCTTGGCA
This sequence comes from Sulfitobacter sp. UBA4523, assembly GCF_002388305.1. Taxonomy (NCBI): domain Bacteria; kingdom Pseudomonadati; phylum Pseudomonadota; class Alphaproteobacteria; order Rhodobacterales; family Roseobacteraceae; genus Sulfitobacter; species Sulfitobacter sp. UBA4523. Next base: position 75,563 of record NZ_DGMH01000044.1, on the reverse strand, counting down.
AAATGAGGAACGGCAGCGGTCATGGCGCGGCGGCGGCCTGCCAATCGGGGCGACGGTCCTGTATCTTGTCGATGATCTCTTGCGGGACCGTGCTGGTCTGGGCGGTATAGGTGCCGAAGACTTCGAGCGTCATGGTATCGCGCGCGGCGTGGAACCATTTGCCACAGCCATAGACATGCCGCCAGCGCTCAAAATGCACGCCCTTGGGATTTTCCCGCATGAACAGGTATTTTTCGAAGTCGCTGTCAGAGGACCCCGGACCAAAACGTTTCAGATGCGCCTCGCCGCCCGCGTGGAATTCGGTTTCCTCGGCGGTGATGCCGCAGTTGGGACATGTCAGGGTCAGCATGGGGCGCTCCTTTCTAAGGTCGGTTGAAACGCGAAAAGGCCAGCCCCCGCGCGAGGGCCAGCCTTGATCATATTGGATAGAGTGGAAAGCGGCTTAGTTGCCGGTTGCTTCTTCGGCCGCGCCTTCAACGGCATCGGCAGCACCATCGGCCGCGCCTTCGACGTTGACGTTGATGTCGCCGGAGTCGTCCATCGGGTTGCCACCAGCGAAGAAGTAAAAGCCGAAGCCAAGGACCAGAACGACGAGAACGCCGATGACGATCCCCGATCCGGTGCCGCTGGTTTTGTTGACGGTGGTGTGTGGCGCTTGGTTGTTGTCAGGCGTAGCCATGGGAATGGTCCTTCATAAACTTGATATGAAGTGCAAACCCCGTTCACAGGCAAAAAGTTCCACAGCCCCATTGGGCGGGCAGGTTTCCGCGCGCCGATCAATGCGCCACCCCGGCGGCCACGGATTCGTCGATGAACCGCCCTTCCTGGAACCGGTTCAGGCCGAAGGCATCCGTCAGCGGCGACCGTCCCTTGGCCATCAGTTCGGCCATGGCCCAGCCCGAGCCGGGGATCGCCTTGAACCCGCCGGTACCCCAGCCACAGTTGACGAAGACGCCCTCGACCGGCGTTTTGGACAGGATCGGAGAGCGGTCCCCCGTCACATCCACAATGCCGCCCCATTGGCGCAACATCTTGAGACGGGACACCATCGGGAAGGTCTCGACCAGGGCGCGGACCGTTTCCTCGATATGGTGGAAAGAGCCGCGTTGGGTGTAGTTGTTATAGCCATCCGTCCCGCCGCCGATCACCATCTCGCCCTTGTCGGACTGGCTCATGTAGCCATGCACGGTATTGGCCATGACCACCACATCCATGCAGGGTTTGATCGGCTCTGAGACCAGCGCTTGCAGGGCAACGGATTCGATCGGAAGGCGG
>NZ_DGMH01000044.1:71204-74146 GCF_002388305.1 Sulfitobacter sp. UBA4523 | reverse complement strand
GATCGGAAGGCGGAAGCCCGCCATATCAGCCAGATGGCCAGAGTGGCCGGCGACCACCATGCCCAGCTTGTCACAGTCGATATCGCCACGGTTGGTCGACACGCCCGTCACCTTGCCGTTTTCCTGACGGATGCCGGTGACCTCGCATTTCTGGATCACGTCCATGCCCATATCGGAACAGGCCCGCGCATAGCCCCAGGCCACCGCATCATGGCGTGCCGTGCCGCCACGGCGCTGCCAGAGCCCGCCCAGAACCGGGTAGCGTGGCCCGTCGATATTGATGATCGGCACCAGTTCCTTGACCTTTTCGGGCCCGATGAATTCGGTCTGTACCCCCTGCAGCGCATTGGCATGGGCCGTGCGCTGGTAGCCGCGCACCTCGTGTTGGGTCTGCGCCAGCATGATCACGCCACGCGGGCTGAACATGACGTTATAGTTCAGATCCTGGCTCATCGTCTCGTAAAGCGACCGCGCCTTTTCATAGATCGCGGCGGAGGGGTCTTGCAGGTAGTTGGACCGGATGATCGTGGTGTTGCGGCCCGTGTTGCCGCCCCCGAGCCAGCCTTTTTCCAGAATGGCGACATTGGTGATGCCGAAGTTTTTACCCAGGTAATAGGCCGTCGCCAGACCATGCCCCCCGGCCCCGACGATGATCACGTCATAGCGTTTCTTCGGCTGTGCATCGCGCCAGGCCCGCTGCCAGCCGGTATGATGGCGCAGGGCTTCGCGGGCGACGGCAAAGGCTGAGTATTTCTTCATGAAAGCGGTCTCCGGCAAAGATTCGTACGCCGTGGCGTAGGCTTGGCTTCTTTCTGGGTCTTCGGGCGAAAAAGAGGATACCCGGCGCGGCATTCCTTAACAGTTTTACGACATCCGCCGCAATCTGGCAAAAACCAAGCCGCCGCCGCGACAAGGTGCAGCAATATGGCCTCTTTTGTCACGCCGCCGCAGCGGTTAGATGTGCAGCACCTATAATTACTGGACCGCATCTTTATGAGTTTCTGGATCATCGCCGCCGCCGGAGCCGCCCTTGTGACCGTGTTGCTGGCGCGTGCCCTGACCCGTGGGGCCAGCGCGCCAGCTGAAACCGGTGCCGCCCATGATGTGCAGGTTTATCGCGACCAGCTGGCCGAGGTTGAACGCGATGTCGCGCGCGGGGTGTTGCCCGAAGCCGACGCCATCCGCGTGCGCACCGAAATCTCGCGCCGTATTCTGGCCGCGGATGCTGCCGGACAAAATACGCCCGCCGCAAGTGGCACGCCGTCGCCTGTCGTCATCGTGGTGATCGCGTTGGTCTTGCTGGGCGGGAGCCTTGGGCTCTACTGGAAGTTGGGTGCGCCGGGCTATGGGGATCTGGCGTTGCAGGACCGTATCGCGCGGGCCGAAGACATGCGCCGGAACCGACCCGATCAGGCCACCGCCGAGGCAGAGCTGCCCGCCGCCGATTTGCCGCCTGAGCTCAGCCCCGAATATGAAGCGCTGCTAACCCGCCTGCGCGAAACGGTTGCCGCGCGGCCCGATGATGTGCAGGGCCATGTCCTGCTGGCCCAGAACGAGGCGCGCGTTGGCAACTATGCCGCCGCCGCCGCCGCGCAGGGCAAGGTTGTGCGCCTCAAGGGGGCGGAGGCCTCGATTGACGATGTGTCAGGCTATGCGGAACTGCTGGTGATGGCGGCGGGGGGCTATGTCTCGCCCGAAGCAGAAGCGGTGTTGCGCGCTGTGCTGACCCGTGATGTCGAAAACGGCACGGCGCGGTATTATTGGGGGCTGATGCTGGTGCAAACCGGGCGCCCTGATCTGGCGTTCCGCATGTGGGATGGGTTGCTGCGCCGCGGCCCCGAAGATGCCCCGTGGATCGCGCCAATCCTGGCGCAGATCACCCCTATCGCCACGATGGCCGGTGTGGACTATACAGTGCCCGAGATCGGCAGCGGCGCGCTGCGCGGCCCCTCGGCCGAGGATATCGACGCGGCGCAGGATATGACCCCTGCCGAACGGATGGAGATGATCGGCGGCATGGTCGAAAGCCTGTCGTCGCGGCTTGCCAGCCAGGGCGGGCCGGTCGAGGATTGGGCGCGGTTGATCACGTCGCTTGGCGTGCTGGGGGAAACGGCACGGGCGCGGGCGATTTACGAGAATGCGGTAGAGGTCTTTGCCGATGACCCCGCCGCGATGGATGATATTCAACGCGCGGGCGAACGCGCCGGGGTGACCGAATGATCTATGACGACATATCAGATTTTGCCGTCGCCCTGCCCCCGATGCAGGCGTTGATCGGGTTGGACCTTGGGGAAAAGACCATCGGCGTTGCGGTCAGCGACAGTTTTCTGTCGATCGCCACCCCGCTGGAAACGGTGCGCCGCAAGAAATTCGGAGTTGATGCCGCCCGCCTGTCAGAGATCATTGCCGCCCGCGGGATCGGCGGGGTGGTGCTGGGCCTGCCGCGCAATATGGACGGATCGGAAGGCGCGCGCTGTCAGTCGACACGGGCCTTTGCGCGGAACTTTGACCGGCTGGGAGATATTCCCATCGGGTTCTGGGATGAACGGCTGAGCACGGTCGCCGCGGAACGTGCGCTGCTGGAGGCCGATACATCGCGTCGCCGCCGCGCCGAGGTGATCGACCACGTGGCCGCGGGCTATATTCTGCAAGGGGTGCTGGACCGTTTGCGTGTGATCAAGGCACAGGGCGCGTCGGATTGAGGCCCCATAAGCGCGACAGCGCGAGGATAAAGCGATGAGTGACGAGATCTGGAAGCGGAACGAAGTCGAAAGCCCCTGCGTGAAACTTTGCGTGGTGCATCCCGAGACGCGCCTGTGCACAGGCTGTTACCGATCCATTGACGAGATCGGCGCGTGGTCGCGTATGACGCCCGAAGAGCGCCGCAGCATCATGGCAGAGCTACCGTCGCGGGCGGGTACGTTGACGAAGCGGCGGGGGGG
>NZ_DGMH01000044.1:70464-71116 GCF_002388305.1 Sulfitobacter sp. UBA4523 | reverse complement strand
GGCGGGGGGGCCGTTCTGCGCGGCTCAAGCGTGACAGCACCGGCTGATCTGGGGAACCGGCTAGGCCGTCCGGACCGTTGATGAGGATTCAGCGGGCCACGCGGTACAGAAAATCAAGCATTTTGCTGCTGGTCTGGGCCCCTTCGTGATCTTGCGGGGCGTAATTGTCATTCGCCGCTGGCACCACGGGGGTCGCCCCAAAATGCTGCGCCACGGTCACGCATTGCCACGTCGCCGCTGCGGGCACGAAGCGAAGGATATTGGTCTGCGGGTCTTGCGCTGTATCTGTCATGTTCATCTCTGCCATCTCTCGGGTCGTTCAATTTGTGCGCCGGTCGATTCGATTCTCGGTCGCCTGTCGGTAGTTTGGCTCCGACAGTGTGATATAAGTGTTAAGATATGGCAGTATTTGGGCAAAATCAGGGTAATAAACGCATCAAGCCCGGCACATTCCGGCCCAATGCCGCGGATTTAGGCAAACAACGGGCGCGTGATATCGGCCCCCTGCCCCTTGCCATGCCCGCCCCGCTATAGCATTGACCCTCCCGAACCCCCATATTTCCAGCTCGATAGACGATAAGGCTTAGACCATCATGGGACATAGATCCGATCTCACCCGCGCCGCACGGCTTTCGGTCGCCCCGATGATGGA
>NZ_DGMH01000044.1:6019-70323 GCF_002388305.1 Sulfitobacter sp. UBA4523 | reverse complement strand
ATGATGGACTGGACCGACCGGCATTGTCGCTACATGCACCGGCTGTTTTCAAAGCAGACGTTGCTTTATACCGAAATGGTGACCTCGCCTGCCTTGGTACGCGGTGGCGCGATGCATTTGCTGGATCATGATACCTCGGAGCATCCCGTGGCCTTGCAGCTTGGCGGGTCTGACCCGGACGAGCTGGCAGAGGCGGCGCGGATCGGGGCGCAGGCGGGGTATGACGAGATCAACCTGAACGTCGGCTGCCCGTCGGATCGCGTGCAATCGGGCTGTTTTGGCGCGGTGCTGATGGAGCAACCGGCGCTGGTGGCGAAATCCGTCGCGGCGATGCGCCGCGCGGTGGATGTGGACGTGACCGTCAAATGCCGGATCGGCGTGGATGACCAGAACCCCGCCGAGGTGCTGCCCGAGTTTCTGGCGCAGATCGTCGGCGCGGGTTGTGAACGGGTGACAATCCACGCGCGCAAGGCGTGGCTGCAAGGGCTCAGCCCCAAGGAAAACCGCGACATTCCCCCCTTGGACTACGAGCTGGTGCACCGGATGAAGGGGCTGTTCCCGAATCTGCATATCTCGATCAACGGGGGCATCACCTCGCTGGATCAGGCAGAGGCGTTTCTGGACGCCGGTCTGGATGGCGTGATGATCGGGCGCAGCGCCTATCACAACCCGACCGATATTCTGGCGCAGGCGGATCGCCGCATTTACGGCACCGGCGCAGACACCACGCCCGAGGATGTCGTGGCGCAGATGCTGCCCTATATCGACGCGCATATCGACGGCGGCGGCAAGCTGAACCAGATCACCCGCCATATGATGGGGCTCTTTGCCGGTCGCACCGGCGCACGGGTCTGGCGGCGCACCCTGTCCGAGCAAGCCTCCCGCCCCGGTGCCGACCGTCAGGTGCTGCTAGAGGCGCTGGACGCGATGCAAACACTGGCCGAGGCGCAAGAAGCGGTATAGCAACAGGGGCAACCGCACGACATTCAGGATCGCCCCCATGCAAGACCCCACCCTCTTTCTGCAGATTGTCCTTATGATCATGGCCATCGGTGCCTTTGCCGGTGTGCTGGCGGGGCTGCTGGGTGTCGGTGGCGGCATCGTCTTGGTGCCCGCGTTCTTCTATGCGTTCCAAGCACTTGGCTATGACAGCCCGCAGCTGATGCAGATGTGTCTGGCGACCTCGCTGGCGACGATCATCGTAACCTCGCTGCGGTCGGTGCACAGCCACAATAAAAAGGGCGCGGTCGATTGGGCGATCCTCAAGACATGGGCACCGGGGATCGTGATCGGGGCCATCATCGGGATGCTAGTGGTGGCACAGCTGCGCACGAGCGTCTTGCAGGGCATCTTTGGCGGGCTGGCGCTGGTCGTCGGGCTATATATGGCCTTTGGGCGGGCGCATTGGCGCTTGGGACAGGCGATGCCCCGTGGGGCCGCGCGCGCGGCGCTATCACCCTCTGTCGGGTTTCTATCGGTACTGATGGGGATCGGCGGGGGCAGCTTTGGCGTACCGCTGATGAGCCTGTTCAACGTGCCGATCCACCGTGCCGTGGCGACGGCTGCGGGGTTTGGCGTGCTCATCGCCGTGCCCTCTGTCATCGGGTTCCTGCTGGTTGATGCCGCGCCCAACAGCCCGCCGCTGACGGTGGGGGCGGTGAACCTGCCCACCTTTGCCATTGTCATCGCCATGACGCTGATCACCGCACCGCTGGGGGTTAAACTGGCCCATGCGATGGACCCGAAACCGTTGAAACGGGTGTTCGCGGTCTTCCTGATCCTCGTGGCGCTGAACATGCTGCGCAAATCGCTGGGGCTGTAATCCGCCCCGATAGGCGTCAGGCGCGCAGGATGGCAATCAGCTCGTCCTGTGTCAGCGCGAAGGGCGTGCCCTTCATTGAGGATGCACCGGCGGACAGGCGTGCCACCTCTGCGTGATCCTCGGGGTTCAGTCCCATTTCCGCCAGCCTCCGCAGCCCCATCTGACGGGACCAATCGCGCAGGGCGGTGATCCCTGCCCCGTCTTGAACGTCGAATGTCGCATCGATCAGCTCAAGCACCCACATCAGGCGCGTGTGGATCTGCGTGCCTGCCTCTGCCTTTTCCAAGTGAGACGCCAGCACCGCGGGCAGAAGCGCGCCGCAAATCTCTCCGTGGGGGGCACCGGTCTGGCCGCCGATCACACCGGCAAAGCCATGCACCGCCCCCAGCCCCGCATTCGCCAAGGCCAAGCCACCGCAGGTGCTGACCCAGGCCATATCGTCCCACGCTTCCGCTGCGTCTTGCTCAACCACGGCGCGCAGGGCGACCAGCCCCTTGGGGATCGCCGCCTCACACAGCGCATCAGTCATCGGCGTCGCTTTAACCGACAGATAAGGTTCGATCACCTGCGTGACCGCATCCAGCCCCGCCGCAAGGGTGACGCGGCGCGGTGCGCCCTGCATCAGCCCGGCATCCACGATGGCGATATCGGGAATCATCCGCGCGTCGCGCAGGCTGACCTTGACCCCGTGGTCCGGCACGGCAATCACCGCGTTCTTGGTCACCTCTGCCCCCGTGCCCGCCGTGGTCGGCAGCGCGATCATCGGCAAAGGGGATGTATCGAGCGGTTTGCCGCCCCCCACCCCTTCGAGGTAGTCCAGCGGTGCCCCCGCGCAGGGGATCAGCGCCGCGAGCGCCTTGGCAAAGTCGATCACCGATCCGCCGCCAAGCGCTACGACCACATCCGGCCGATCTGCGGACACACTGGCGAGTGCGGCTTCCAACGCAGGCAGGCTCGGCTCGGCCCCGCAGATTTGTGTGGTGACCGACAGACCCGCCGCGCGGCAATCCTCGACCAACCAAGCCGCGCGCGCTGCATTGGAGCCGTGCACGATCAGCACACGCGTCCCAAACCCAGCGGCCAGCGTGGCCGTCTGCGCGGCCTGTCCACGCCCGAAATGCAGCGCTTGCGGAGAGAAGAACGAGAACATCGGCTTAGCTGTCAGCGGCGTCTTTGTGGTAGCTGTCAAGCACGGCAACCTCGTCGCGCGAGCCAAGGATCACCGGAACGCGCTGGTGCGGTGCCGTGGGGGCGACATCCATAATCGCGCCCTGCCCCGTCGACGCAGCACCGCCTGCCGCTTCGATCACCATCGCCATCGGGTTCGCCTCGTACATCAGACGCAGCTTGCCGCCGGTTTTCTGGTTGTTGCTGTCAGCGGGGTACAAAAAGACGCCGCCACGCGTGAGGATACGGTGCACATCCGCGACCATGGACGCGGTCCAGCGCATGTTGAACGACCGGCCACGGGGGCCTTCCTTGCCCGCGACGGCCTCGTCCACATAGCGGCTGACGGGGGCATACCAATAGCGTGCGCGTGACGTGTTGATCGCATATTCCGATGTCTCGGCGGGCACGGTCATTTTGGGGTGCGTCAGGCTGAACTCGCCCGTGTCCGGATCGCTGCTGAAGCCTGCAACCTCGTCGCCCTTGGTCACCACAAACATGGTCGAGGGGCCGTAGATCGCATAGCCTGCGCAAATCTGGTTGCGGCCGTTGTGCAGCACGTTGCGGTCACCATCGGCCTGCACCTGCATGACCGAGAATATCGAGCCCACCGACAGGTTCACATCAAGGTTCGACGACCCGTCCAGCGGATCGAAATACAGCAGGTAGTCGCCCTTTTGCGGTTCTTTCAGCCAAGTAACCTCTTCCACCTCTTCCGACACAAGTGCTGCGACACGCGGGCTGTTGGCACACTCACGCTCGAACACGTCATTGGCCATGATATCCAGCGTCTTTTGCGCCTCGCCCTGCACGTTGATCTCTCCGGCGGCACCAAGGTTGCCCTCGAAGGCACCGCGACGCACGAGACCGGCGATCAGCCGCGCCGCCGAGGCGATGTCTTCCAGCAGAAACACCAGATCGGGGTCAAAGCTGTTTTGGGTCAGATACCGGCGAAGCGTTGGGGCTGTCATGGGGAGTTCCTTAAAAATTCAGGGTCGCGTCGACGGCCTTTTTCCAGAGCGCATATTTCGCGTCGCGCTGGTCATCGTCCATTTTCGGCGTGAATTGGGTTTCCTGTGTCCACGATTTCGCGAACTGTTCCTGATCAGGATAAACGCCCGCGTGCATCCCCGCAAGCCACGCGACCCCGAGGGCGGTGGTTTCATGCACAGTGGGCCGGTCAACGGGGGCGGCGATGATGTCGGACAGGAATTGCATGGTCCAGTCGCTGGCAGACATGCCGCCATCGACACGCAATGTGGGCTGCACGCCATCGGCTTTCCAGTCGGCGGACATCGCTTCGAGCAGGTCGCGCGTCTGGTAGCCGACGCTTTCCAGCGCCGCGCGGGCCATTTCGGCGGGCCCCGTGCCACGGGTCAACCCGAACACCGCGCCGCGACAATCGGGGTTCCAATAGGGCGCACCCAGCCCGACAAAGGCAGGGACAAGCACCACGTTCTGATGCGGGTCCGCCTGTTCGGCCAGCCCTTGCGTCTCGGCCGAATCCTGAATGATCTGCAAACCATCGCGCAACCATTGCACCACGGCCCCCGCGACAAAGATCGACCCTTCGAGCGCGTAGGTCGGCTTGCCGTCGAATTGATAAGCAATGGTGGTGAGCAGCCGGTTTTCCGACCGCACCGGCGTGTCGCCCGTGTTCATCAGCGCGAAACAGCCCGTGCCGTAGGTGGATTTCAGCATTCCCGGCTCGAAACACGCCTGCCCTACCGTGGCCGCCTGCTGGTCGCCCGCGACCCCGTGGATCGGTACGGCAGCGCCCAGAACATCGGGATCGGTACTGCCGAAATCATCGGCGCAATTCTTGACCTCTGGCAACATCTCCATCGGGATGTCGAGCAGGTCACAGATCGAACGGCTCCATCGGCCTTTGCGGATGTCATACAGCATGGTGCGCGCGGCATTGGTGGCATCCGTCGCATGGGAGGCTCCGCCGGTCAGCTTCCAGATCAAAAAGCAATCGACAGTGCCGAACAGCAGCTCGCCCTTGGCGGCACGGTCGCGCGCACCTTCGACGTTGTCCAATATCCACGCCAGCTTTGTGCCCGAGAAATACGGGTCCAGCAGCAGGCCGGTGCGGTCGGTGAACATCTCTTCGTGGCCCGCATCGCGCAGGGTGCGGCACTGGCTGGCGGTGCGGCGGTCCTGCCAGACGATGGCGTTATAGATTGGGCGGCCGGTTTGCTTGTCCCAGACCACAACGGTCTCGCGCTGGTTGGTGATGCCAATGGCGGCGATATCGCCTGCCGTGATCCCTGCCTTGTCGATCGCCCCGCGGCAGGTCGCCTGCGTGGTGCGCCACAGATCATCGGGATCATGTTCAACCCAGCCGGACTGAGGGAAATGCTGGGGGAATTCTTCCTGGGCGCTGGCAATCGACGTCATCGTGTCATCGTAAACGATGGCCCGTGTGGAGGTGGTGCCTTGGTCAATGGCAAGGATATACGTCATGCGCGTCCCTTTGGAAGTGTAGCAACCGTCAGATGGTGCCGTATCCTAGCAAGGGTCGGCAGGCCCGACCAGATGTCAGGGCAATGACGGATGTCGGCGTTGTTGGAAAATCAAAGGTTCCGGGGCCAGCGAACCGGCCCCGGAAAGAGTGGCTTACTGCCAGGATTTGATCAGCTCATCATAGGCGATGGTCTGTGGCTCTTCGTCTTCGCTTTCCAGTTTCGCTTTGGGCGAACCGGGCTGGGACAGCCAGTACTCTGGATCACGCTCTTCGTTCATTTTGGGGCCAATGTCCCCTTGAACGCCGGCACGCTCCAGACGGATCAGGACTTTTTCCTGATCAGCGCACAGGGCATCCAGCGCTTCCTGAGGGGTCTTCGCACCGGACATTGCGTCGCCGATGTTCTGCCACCACAGCTGCGCCAGCTTTGGATAGTCAGGCACGTTGGTACCGGTTGGGGACCACTGAACGCGCGCTGGCGAACGGTAGAATTCAACCAGACCACCCAATTTCGGTGCACGCTCTGTAAAGCTTTCGTGCTGGATCGACGATTCACGGATGAAGGTCAGGCCAACGTGGCTTTTCTTGACGTCCACAGTCTTGGAGGTGACGAACTGCGCATAGAGCCACGCGGCCTGTGCACGGTCCACCGGCGTGGATTTCATCAGCGTCCACGACCCGGCATCCTGATACCCGATCTTGGTGCCTTCGGTCCAATATGCACCGTGGGGCGAAGGTGCCATGCGCCACTTGGGCGTGCCATCTTCGTTCATCACGGGCAGGTCAGGCTCTACCGACGCGGCGGTAAAGGCGGTGTACCAGAACATCTGCTGGGCCACGTTGCCCTGCGCCGGAATCGGGCCCGCTTCAGAGAAGGTCATGCCCGCAGCCGCCGGAGGCGAATACTTCTGCAGCCATTCGATCGCCTTGGTCACAGCATAGACCGCTGCTGGCCCGTTTGTGGCACCGCCACGTGCAACGCAAGACCCCACAGGCTGCGAGTTTTCGTTGACGCGGATACCCCATTCGTCGACAGGCAGACCGTTTGGCTCGCCCACGTCACCGGCACCGGCCATCGACAGCCACGCATCGGTGTAGCGCCAGCCAAGCGACGGGTCTTTCTTGCCGTAGTCCATGTTGCCAAAGACTTCGCCTTCGACGCCAAGACGCGACAGGTCGCGACCGGTGAAGAATTCGGCGATGTCCTCATATGCGGACCAGTTGACCGGAACACCCAGATCGTAGCCATATTTCTCTTTGAAATCAGCCTTGTTCTGTTCGTCGTTGAACCAATCGTAGCGGAACCAATACAAGTTCGCGAACTGCTGGTCGGGCAGCTGGTAAATTTTGCCATCGGGGCCGGTCGTGAACGACAGGCCGATGAAGTCTTCAAGGTCGAGACCGGGGTTGGTCACGGCCTTGCCTTCGCCTTCCATCCAGTCGGACAGATTGCGGGCTTGCTGATAGCGCCAGTGCGTCCCGATCAGGTCGGAATCGTTGATATAGGCGTCATAGATGTTCTCGCCCGACTGCATTTGCGTCTGCAGCTTTTCGACAACGTCCCCTTCGCCGATCAGGTCATGGGTGACCTTGATGCCGGTGATCGCTTCGAAAGCGGGGGCCAGAACGGTGGATTCGTAGGTGTGCGTGCCGATTGTCTCGGACACGACGTTGATCGACATGCCTTCAAACGGTTTTGCAGCGTCGATAAAGAACTGCAGTTCGGCTTCCTGGTCTTCCCGCGACAGCGCGGAGAGATCGCCGATTTCCTTATCAAGGAAAGCCTTTGCGGCCTCCATGTCGGCGAACGCAGGTGCGGCAAACATGCAAGCCGCAAGCCCGATCGCAGTCGTTCCCTTTAAGCGCAAGTTCATGATGTTCCTCCCTAGAATTGAACATTTGAGAGGTCCGGTTCTTGCAGGCCGGCCCCCCTTATTTTCCTTTCCTAGACCCAGCGGAAAACCGCGATGGCATAGAAAAGGCAGACAACCAATGCCCCCCATTGGGGCGCACTGAGCAGCCCGAGCCAAGCCAGATTGATAAAGGCCGAGCCCAGAAGCGTGATGAACAACCGGTCACCGCGCGTCGTTTCCATCCCCAGTATACCGGCGCGCGGCACTTCGGGGAATTTGATTGCAAGGATCGTAAAGGTGATCAGCGTCACCGCGATGATCCCAAAGAAAGCGGCGGTGGGCCAAGTCCAAGCCATCCAGTCCATAATGTTTCCTCCGGTCTTTCTTTGTTAAACGCGGCCCAAGGCAAAGCCTTTGGCGATGTAGTTGCGCACGAAATAGATCACCAAGGCACCGGGCACGATGGTCAGCACCCCTGCCGCGGCCAGCACGCCCCAGTCGATCCCGGCGGCACCCACGGTACGGGTCATGGTGGCGGCAATCGGCTTGGCGTCCACGCTGGTCAACGTCCGGCTCAGCAACAGCTCAACCCAGCTGAACATGAACAGGAAGAAGGCCGTGACCCCGATCCCCGAGGCGACCAGCGGCGTGAAGATGCGGATGAAGAAGCGCGGGAAGCTGTAGCCGTCGATATAGGCCGTCTCGTCGATCTCTTTCGGGACGCCGCGCATGAACCCTTCGAGGATCCACACCGCCAGCGGCACGTTGAACAGACAATGCGCCAGCGCCACAGCAATATGCGTGTCGAACAACCCGACGGAGCTATAAAGCTGGAAGAACGGCAGCGCGAAAACCGCGGGCGGGGCCATCCGGTTGGTCAGCAGCCAGAAGAACAGGTGCTTGTCGCCCATGAAGCTGTAGCGCGAGAAGGCATAGGCCGCCGGCAGCGCCACCGCGAGCGAGATCACCATGTTCATCACCACATAAGCCATCGAGTTCAGATAGCCCGTGTACCAGGACGCATCCGTCAGGATCGTCATATAGTTGTCGAACGTCAGATCACGCGGCCACAGGGTAAAGCTATTGAGGATCTCTGTGTTGGTCTTGAGGCTCATGTTCAGCAGCCAGTAGATCGGCAGCAGCAAGAACAGCAGATAGAGCGCCATGACAACCGCATTGCCCTTGATCTTGGGCAGGGCAAACCCTCTTTTTTGTGCAAGATCAGACATCAGTGGCCATCCCTTTTATCAAGGTTCGTCATCACGGTGTAGAACACATAGGAGATCAGCAGGATCACCAGATAATACATGATCGAGAACGCCGCCGCAGGACCAAGGTCGAACTGTCCGAGGGCCATCTTGACCAGATCGATCGACAGGAAGGTGGTAGAGTTACCAGGCCCCCCGCCCGTCACGACGAACGGTTCGGTGTAAATCATGAAGCTGTCCATAAACCGCAGCAGGATCGCGATCATCAGAACGCCCATCATCTTGGGCAGCTCGATATAGCGGAAGACTTTCCAGCGGCTCGCCTGGTCGATCTTGGCCGCCTGATAATAAGCATCGGGGATGGATTGCAGACCAGCATAGGCCAGCAGCGCGACCAGTGACGTCCAGTGCCAGACATCCATCACGATCACAGTGATCCATGCGGCATAGAAATCCTGGGTGTAGTTATAGTCGATGCCCAAGGCCGACAGCGTGTAGCCCAACAGGCCAATGTCCACGCGGCCAAAGATTTGCCAGATGGTGCCCACAACGTTCCACGGGATCAGCAGCGGCAGCGACATCAGAACCAGACACAGCGAGGCCCAGAACCCTTTCTTGGGCATGTTCAGCGCCACGAAGATCCCCAACGGGATTTCAATCGCCAGAATGATCACCGAAAACGCGATCTGGCGGCCCAAGGCGTTCCACATCCGCTCTGATTCAATCATCTCGCGGAACCAGTCGAGGCCAGCCCAGAAGAACTGGTTGTTCCCGAAGGTATCCTGCACCGAATAGTTCACCACGGTCATCAGCGGGATCACGGCAGAGAAAGCCACCAGCAGCAGCACGGGCAACACAAGGAACCAGGCCTTTTGATTGACGGTCTTGTTCATGACGCGGTCCTTTCAGCGAGGGTCAGCGGGAAAGCGGCGGATTGGATCATCTTAGGCCCCCTGCGGCGCAACGCGCCAGCTGTTGGCATAGACATTCACCCCGGCAGGGTCGAAAACAATGCGGTTCATATCCGGAGAAATCTCGGCACCTTCTTCGGCGATCACGTTGATTTCATTGCCATTAAAGTCAGCACGCACGATCTTGTGGCGGCCCACGTCCTCGATCCGCTTGATCGTGACAGGCAGCCCCGCCTCGCCCGTGGCAAGCCGTGTGAATTCGGGGCGCACGCCCAGTTCGACCTTGCCGTCCAGCGGCGCAAAGCCGTGGCCCAAGGCGATCTCGTGGCCGCCAATGACGGCCTTGTCACCGGTCACCGTCGCGTCCAGCACATTCATACCGGGCGAGCCGATGAAATAGCCAACGAAGGTGTGCTGTGGTGTCTCGAACAGCTCTTGCGGGGTGCCCATCTGCACAACGCGGCCGTCATACATGACGACAACCTTATCCGCAAAGGTCAGCGCCTCTGTCTGGTCATGGGTCACATAGATCATCGTGTGACCGAATTCATGGTGCAGTGATTTCAACTGCGTGCGCAGTTCCCACTTCATATGGGGGTCGATCACGGTCAGCGGCTCGTCGAACAGCAGCGCGTTCACGTCCTCGCGCACCATCCCCCGCCCGAGCGAGATTTTCTGTTTCGCATCCGCCGTCAGCCCGCGCGCCTTGCGGTTCAGCATGTCTTCCATGCCGATCATCCCCGCGATCTGCTGCACGCGCTGCGCGACATAGGCCGCATCCGCGCCCCGGTTGCGCAGCGGGAACGCCAGATTGTCGCGCACGGTCATCGTGTCATAGACCACCGGAAACTGGAAAACCTGCGCGATGTTGCGCTTGGTCGTGGGGTCGTTGGTCACGTCACGGTCGTTGAACAGGATGCGGCCCTGACTGGGGTGCAGCAGGCCCGAGATGATGTTCAGCAACGTGGATTTCCCGCAGCCCGACGCGCCCAAAAGCGCATAGGCCTCGCCGTCCACCCAATCGTGGTTCAGCTCTTTCAGCGCAAAGTCATCTTCGCTGGTGGGGTTGGGCAAATAGGAATGCGCCAGGTTATCAAGGGTGATTTTTGCCATTGGTCCGGTCCTCCCTCAGGCCGCTGCCGCATAGGATGCGGGGGCCACGGATGTGCCGTCTTCGGCAAAGATGTAAACATGTGTCGGGTCAAGATAGACGTTCAGCGGAGCCCCGATCTTGAGGTCTTTGACCCCGTGCACCAGACCGACCCAGTTTTCACCGTGGTGATCGAGGTGGATAAAGGTTTCCGACCCTGTAATCTCGGTCACGTTCAGCTTGCCCGCAAACTCCAGCGCGTCGTCAGACTGCTTGGACAGTTCAAGGTGATTGGGGCGGAAGCCCGCAACATAGCTGCCATCGGCCACGGTCTTGAAGTTCCCGAAGGTCGCGACCGTGTTGCCATCGCCAAAGGTCAGCGTGTCGCCTGCCTTGGTGATGTTGAGGAAGTTCATCGGCGGGTCAGAGAAGACGCGAGCGGTCGTGGCATCGACGGGCTGGCGGTAGACCACGGGGGTCAGGCCGAACTGCGTGATGCGCCCTTCCCACAATGTGGCGGTGTGCCCGCCCAGCAAAAGCGCCTCTTCGGGTTCGGTCGTGGCATAGACGAAGATCGACCCTGCTTCTTCGAAGATTTTCGGGATCTCGGCCCGCAGCTCTTCGCGCAGTTTGTAGTCGAGGTTCGCCAGCGGCTCGTCCAGCAGTACAAGCCCCGCGTCCTTGACCAAAGCCCGGGCCAGCGCGCAGCGTTGCTGTTGCCCGCCCGACAGTTCCAGCGGCTTGCGGTCCAGCATCGGCGTCAACTGCATCAGATCGGCGGCCTTGCGCACGGCGCTGTCGATCTCGTCCTTGGATTTTCCCAACAACCGCATGGGGCTGGCGATGTTGTTGTAGACGGTCATCGACGGGTAGTTGATGAACTGCTGATACACCATCGCCACACCGCGATCCTGAACGCGCATGCCGGTGACATCCTCGCCGTTCCAGATCACCTTGCCGGTGTTGGGCACATCCAGCCCCGCCATCAACCGCATCAGGGAAGTCTTGCCCGCAGATGTCGGCCCCAGCAGCACGTTCATGGTGCCGGACTGCAGCTCAAGATCTGTCGGATGAATATGCGTCTGGCCGTTTGCGACCTTGGACACGCCTTGCAAAACGAGCGACATGTTCCTCTCCCCTTCACGCGCCAGTGGCGGCTGTAGTGTTGTCGGCGGGCGTGGCGGTGGTTTCCACCATCCATGCTTCCAACGTGTTCAATTCATCCGCGTCAAGCCGCAGGCCCAGTTTGGACCGGCGCCAGATGATGTCGTCAGCGGTGCGGGCAAATTCCTTGTCGATCAGCCACTTGGCCTCACGCTCGGTCAGGGTCGCACCGAAATCACGCCCCAGATCTGCCGCGGTTTGCGCGTCGCCCAAGACATCAAATGCCTCGCGCCCATAGGCTTTGACCAGACGATCCGCCCAACGTTGGGTCAAAAAGCCGTAGCGGTCCTGCAACTCTTGTTTCAACGCCGCCACGCCGTCTACCGGAAAATCGCCGCCAGGCAAGGCGACACCCGCCGTCCAGGGTTTGGCGTCATTGGCGAAATAGGGCTGGATCTTCTCTAGCGCGCTTTCGGCCAGACGGCGGTAGGTGGTGATCTTGCCGCCAAAGACATTCAGCACCGGCGCACCGGCGGATGTGTCGACCTTCAGCACATAATCCCGCGTTGCCGCCGTGGCAGAGCTCGCCCCGTCGTTATACAGCGGGCGCACGCCGGAGTAGGTCCAGACGATATCGTCGGTGGTGATCTGCTTTTTCAGGTATTTGGACGCAAAGCGCACGAGGTAGTCCTGCTCCTCGGGGGTGCAGACCGGCTTTTCGGACACATCCGCATGGTCGGCATCTGTGGTGCCGATCAGGGTAAAATCCGTCTCGTAAGGAATGGTAAAGATGATGCGCCCGTCTTCGCCTTGGAAGAAGTAGCATTTGTCGTGATCATACAGCTTGGGCGTCACGATGTGGCTGCCCCGCACCAGCCGCACCCCTTCCGAGGAATTGATGCGCACGGTGTTGCGGATCACGTTTTCCACCCACGGGCCACCGGCGTTGACCAGCATCTTGGCCTGTACCACGCGTTGGGGGCCGCCGTCTTTCGGTTCCAGCGTGACCTGCCACACGCCGTCCACCTGCTCGGCCGAGACGACCTTGGTGCGGGTGTTGATCCGTGCACCACGGGCTTGGGCGTCGCGAGCGTTCAGCACCACCAGACGGCTGTCTTCGATCCAGCAGTCGGAATACTCATAGGCTTTTTCGAACTTGTCCTGCAGCGGTGCCCCCTCGGGGGCCTGCGTCAGATCGACCGCGGTCGTCCCCTTGAGGATCTGCCGCCCGCCCAGATTGTCATACATGAACAGACCCAAGCGGATCAGCCACGCAGGGCGACGCCCCTTCATCCACGGCATGAACACGTTGAGCAGCTTTGAGGTGGGTGTATCCCCCTCGAACCGCATATCCTTATGATAAGGCAGCACAAACCGCATCGGCCAAGAGATATGCGGCATCGCTTTCAGCAGGGTTTCGCGTTCGATCAACGCCTCGCGGACAAGGCGAACCTCCCAGTATTCCAGATAGCGCAGCCCGCCGTGAAACAGCTTGGTCGAAGCCGAGGATGTTGCCGAGGCCAGATCGTTCATCTCTGCCAGCTCGACGCTAAACCCACGGCCCACGGCGTCGCGTGCAATGCCGCAGCCGTTGATCCCTCCGCCGATCACAAAGAGATCGACGCTGTGTTCTGTTTCAAGCTGGCTCAATGAAGCCTCCCCGCATCATTTTCGCGTCTCGCAGCTAGGTTTGCGGGACGTCGTGACAAAAGACACCAAGCCCCTTCGTTTTTCAAGATCGAACGTTCGTTTCCTTTCGTTTTCGACTATAGCCTTGATTTTAGGCGCATTAATCCTTCGCCTGACGCGCATTTCTGCGCCTTACAGACGATATACCACGATTCGCGGCCTTGACGTGCTTCGCTTTCCGTAGATTGTAAGTTTTGGTCGGGCGTGCAGAAATCTTGGGCATCCCCAGCCAAAGACGGGGGGATATATGTCAAATTTCAGACAGCGCGAGATTTTGGAGCTGGCGCGCAAGGACGGCAAAGTCACCGTCGACGGGCTGGCAGAGGCGTATAATGTTACCGTGCAGACCATCCGCCGCGACCTGTCCGAGCTTGCTGAAAGCGGCAAGCTGGAACGGGTGCATGGCGGCGCGGTGATCCCGTCGGGGGTGGTGAATATCGTCTATGATGAACGCCGACGCCTGAACGAGGAAGGCAAACGCGCCATCGCCGAACATTGCGCGCAGGCTATACCGCATGGGGCGTCGGTGTTCATGAACATCGGCACCAGTACCGAAGCGGTCGCGCAGGAAATGCTGCATCACGAAAACCTGCTGGTGGTGACGAACAACCTCAACATCGCCAATATCCTCGCCGCCAACCAAAGCTGCGAGATCATCCTGACAGGCGGCGTCTTGCGCCGTGCGGATGGCGGCATGGTGGGCGGGCTGACCGCCGAGATGGTCAAGCAGTTCAAGTTCGATTTCTCGGTTCTGGGCTGTTCTGCCATTGATGCGGATGGCGATCTGCTGGATTTCGACGGGCAAGAGGTGCTGGTCAGCCGGTCCGCCATCGGGCGGTCACGCACGGTGATGGTCGTAGCCGACCACCTGAAGTTCCAGCGCAAGGCCCCGCTGACGATCTGTTCGCTGCGCGATGTGAACACGCTGTTCACCGACCACCACCTACCCGATGCGCTCAAGGCGGAATGCGCGGGCTGGGGCACCTCGGTTGTGACCGCCTGACCCAAGCATGGACAGAGCCCCATGAAGCAGCATGACCCGCGCGGCTGGCTTTTTGTCGCCCCCGCCTGCCTTTTGCTGGGGGTGGTCGGGCTGATCCCGCTGGTCACCGTCATCAACTATTCGTTTTTCGAGATTTTCACCCTGCAATCGCGCTTCTGGATCGGCACCGAATGGTTTCGCGACCTGATCACCGCCCCGCGTTTCTGGGCGAGCTTCGGGCGCAGCGCGCTGTTCTCGACCTTCGTGCTGTGCATCCAGATCCCACTGGGGATCGCGCTGGCCCTGTGCATCCCGCGCGGACGGATCTGGGCGGGGGCGGCCTTGGCTGTGCTGTCGCTGCCGCTGCTCGTACCGTGGAATATGATCCCTGCGCTCTGGCTGAGCCTGATGAACGACGACACAGGCATTTTGGGACTGTGGCTGGCGGGCTACGGCTGGCCCGCCGCGTGGAAGGACAGCGCCGTGCTGACCTGGGTGGTGATCTTGGCAATGGACACGTGGCACTGGACCAGCCTTGTGGTCATCCTCGCCTATAGCGCGCTGACCACCATCCCCGATCCGCTTTATCAGGCGGCCGCCATCGATGGGGCGCGCCCGTGGCAGGTGTTTCGCCACATCCAGCTGCCGCGGTTGCAGCATGTGCTGCTCATGGCGGTGCTGCTGCGGTTCATGGACAGTTTCATGATCTACACCGAGGCCTTTCCGATCAATGCCGGCGGCCCGGCCGAGGCCAGCCTGTTTCTGGCCGTGGATCTGGGCGAGGAGATCAAGGCGTTCAACTACGGCCCCTCGGCCGCGCGGTCAGTGCTATATTTCCTGATCGTGCTGTCGGTCGCATGGGTCTTTACCAAGGTGCAGGCCAAGCTTGACGATCCCAAACCGGGGGTGCCGTGATGATACCGCCTCGGGCATGGCCCGTGATCAAACTGGCGCTGTTGGGGGCGTTCATCCTCTTTACCATCCTGCCGCTGGTACAGATGACGGTGCTGAGCTTTACCGCAACGCTGGCGCAGGACGATCTGAGCCTGGGCGAGACGACGCTGCGCAACTATCGCGCCATCTGGGCCGACCCGAGCTTGCGCGCGGCCTTTGGCAATTCAGTCGCCTATGTGCTGATCAATATCGCGATCACCATCCCCGTCGCCCTGCCCGCAGCCTTTGCCTTTGCGCGGCTGTCGTTTCTGGGGGACAAACACCTGTTCTTCAGCTTCATCGCCTTTCGCATCACCCCGCCGGTGGTGCTGACCCTGCCGATCTTCCAGCTTTTCTCGGTGCTTGGCATCGTCAACTCGGTCACCGGCATCGCGCTGGCCCATTGTCTGTTCAACCTGCCGGTATCGATCTGGATTCTGCAGGGATTCATCGCCGCCGTCCCGCGCGAGATGGACGAGACGGCGTTCCTTGATGGCTATTCGCGCCCCCGCTACATCTGGAAAATCCTGCTGCCGCAGATCGCGCCCGGCATCGCGGTGACTGCGTTTTTCTGCTTTATGTTCAGCTGGGTAGAAGTCGTCTTTGCCCGCATCCTGACCACCACCAACGGCAAGCCGATCTCTATGGCGCTCAGCGCGATGTTCGGCTTTCAGACCGATATCGGGATGGTCATGGCCTTTACGCTGACCTCTATGCTGCCCGGCGCATTGCTGCTGTTTGCCATGCGCAATCATCTGTCCCGCGGGTTCAAGGTCGGGCGGGTCTAGAGCCCGTTCTCCCCTTCAAGGCTACCCCCGTGCCGCCTGACGCGAGGTGCGGCGCGTCACCAGCAAACGGTTGATGAAGGCCAGGACAAAGATCACCGTCAGGATCAACACGATTGTCGGTGCCGGTGCGCTGTCCAGAAAGAAGCTGGCGTAGACGCCCGCGAACATCGACAACAGGCAGACCAGCACAGATACTATCAGCATCGGGCCAAAGCTGCGCACCACCAGAAAGGCAATCGCCCCCGGTGTGACCAGCAACGCCACCGCAAGGATCAGCCCCGTCGCCGTCAGCGTCGCCACGATGGTCAGCGACAACACCGCCAGCAACCCATAGTGCAAGACCCCCGTGTGCAGCCCGCTGGCCTGCGCCTGTGCAGGGTCAAAGGCGTGCAGCAGCAGATCTTTCCACTTGAGCACCAGAAACGCCGTCACAAAGGCCGAGATCAGCCCCGCCGTCCAAAGATCCTGCACGCCGACGCCCAGCATATTGCCGAACAACACGTGATCCAGATGCTGGTTCGTGGTGATCGAGGTGTACATGATGATGCCGATCCCGAACATGCCCGAAAAGACGACCCCCATCACGGTGTCCTGTTTGATCCGGCTGTTATAGCTCAGGTATCCGGTCAGCATCGCGCAGGACATGCCCGCGGCGAAGGCCCCTACAATCAGCGGCAGCCCCGTGATCCAGGCCAGCACGACCCCCGGCAGGACCGCATGGCTGACCGCATCGCCCATCAAGGCCCAGCCTTTAAGCACCAGAAAGCATGACAGCAACGCCGTCGGCGGGGCGACCAGCAGGACGATCCAGAAAGCGTTCTGCATGAAGGGAAACTGGAAGGGAAACAGCAACGTCTCGATCATGGGGCCACCCCGTCTCGCAAGGATTTGAGCGCCGCCGCAGCCTTGCGCCGCGCGGCCAGCACACCGTGTTTGGGCGCAAAGACAAAGGCCAGCAGGAAGATCGCGGTTTGCAGTGTGACGATCACCCCGCCTGTTGCCCCGTCCAGAAAATAGCTGGCATAGGCCCCCAGAAAGCTGGTTATCGTGCCGATCAGCACCGATACGATGATCAGCCGTGGGAAACGGTCGCAAAGCAGATAGGCCGTCGCCCCCGGTGTCACGACCATGGCGATCACCAGAAAGGCCCCGACGGTCATCATCGCCGCCACCACCGCCGCCGACAGCAGCATGAAGAACACCGCCTTCAACAGCTCGGGCCGCAACCCGATGGAGCGTGCGTGGTTTTCATCAAAGAAGGTGACCATCAGGTCTTTCCACTTCAGCAGCAGCACGGTCAGACAGACGACCCCGATGATCGCCAACTGCACGATATCCTGCGGCGCGATGGCAAGGATATTGCCCATAATGATGGTCTGGATGCTAACCGACATGGGTGATAGCGACACCATGAAAAGGCCCAGGCCGAAAAATGCGGTAAAGATGATGCCGATGATCACGTCGATCTTCAGCCCCGACCGCCCCGACAGAAACAGCATCGCCCCCGCCGCCATACCGCCCGCCAGAAACGCGCCAAGCGCAAAGGGCAGCCCCAGCATATAAGCCCCCGCCACACCGGGCACGACAGAATGGCTTAACGCGTCGCCAATCAGCGACCAGCCCTTGAGCATCAGATAGCAGGACAGAAAGGCGCAAACCGCCCCCACCATCGCCGACACCCACATGGCGTTGAACATATAGTCATAGCTGAACGGCTCTAGCAGCAGGTCGATCATGTGTCGTCCTCGGAGGTATCAATGCGTTCGCCGTAATGCACGAAGGGGCGTTCGTCGTCGGTGATGATCCGCAGCTCGCGCCCGTCGTCATCATCATGCAGGTCTTGCCCCCCGAGGGTAAAGTGCCGCAGCACCCCGCCAAAAGCCGTTTCCAGATTGTCATGGGTAAAGACCGTTTCCGTCGGCCCATAGGCCAGCACCGTGCCCTTGACCAAGACCGTCCGGTCACAGAATTCCGGGACAGAGCCCAGGTTATGCGTCGACACCAGCATCACCCGCCCTTCGTCGCGCAACTCGCGCAGCAGGTCGATGATCTGGTCCTCGGTCTTCACGTCTACGCCGGTAAAGGGTTCGTCCAGCAGGATCACCTGCCCGTTCTGCGCCAAGGCGCGCGCCAGAAAGACACGTTTTCGCTGCCCGCCGGACAGCTCTCCGATCTGGCGGTGGCGGAAATCGGTCATATTGACGCGGCGCAGAGCATCGTCCACCGCCGCATGATCGGCGGCTTTGGGACGGCGCAGAAACCCCATATGCCCATAGCGCCCCATCATTACCACATCCTGCACCAGCACCGGAAAGGCCCAATCGACCTCTTCTGACTGCGGGACATAGGCCACAAGGTTTTCTCGCAACGCCTGTTTGACCGTCTTGCCCAGCAGGGTGATCTGCCCCTGCGCGGCGGGCACAAAGCCCATGATCGCCTTGAACAGCGTGGACTTCCCCGCCCCGTTCACCCCGACCAGCGCCGTGATCGTACCGCGCGGGATCTCGAAACTGGCATCATAAAGCGCGGTGTGGCCGTTGCGATAGGTCACGGTCACATCGGTGGCCTTGATGCCGATCGCATCGGGCGCAAGCCCGGCATCAGGGGTCGTGGTGGAGGCGGGGTGCATAGGGGTATCCATTTACTTCAGGCCTGCATCCAGCCCGTCCGCGACAGTCTGCGAGGTGACGCGCAGCAAGTCCAGATAGCTTGGCACGGGCCCCTCGGCGGTGCTGAGGCTATCGACATAAAGCACACCACCATAGGCAGCGCCGGTTTCCCGCGCGACCTGCTTTGCAGGCGAGGTGTTCACCGTGCTTTCACAGAAAACGACCGGAATATCATTGTCGCGCACGGAATCGATGACTTTGCGCACCTGCTGCGGCGTGCCAGTCTGGTCGGCGTTCATCGGCCAGAGGTACAGCTCTTTCATCCCGAAATCCCGCGCGAGGTAGCTGAACGCCCCTTCACAGGTCACCAGCCAACGCTGGTCTTTAGGGATCTGCGCAATGCGGTCCCGCAGGGGCGTGATCGTATCGCGGATTTCCTGTTTGTAGCTTTCTGCATTGGCGGCATAGGTCGCCGCATTGTCAGGGTCGTGTTCGGCAAAAGCTGCCGCGATATTGTCGACGTAGATCAGCGCGTTATCCAGCCCCATCCAGGCGTGGGGGTTCGGTTTGCCCTCATACTCCCCCTCCCCGATAGAGATCGGCTCCACCCCTTCGGTCAGCGTGGCCGACGGAATATCCCCGAGGTTCGAGATGAACTGCTCGAACCACAGTTCTAGGTTCATGCCGTTCCACAGGATCAGATCGGCATCCACCGCGCCCACGATATCGCGCGGGGTGGGTTCATAGCCGTGAATTTCGGCACCGGGCTTGGTGATCGATACCACCTCTGCCGCATCGCCCGCGACCTGCTGCGCCATATCGGCAAGAACCGTAAAGGTCGTGACGACTTTGAAATCAGCCGCAACCGCAGGCACGCCCGCCATCGCTGCAACACCAAGAACCGGAGCAAAAACCGACGCCAGCACATTCTTTCTCATTCTGTTCCTCCAAGGAGCAATGCGTTCGCTAGATGTAAATGCGAATTAGTCGCATATGTCAAACATGCAAATAAGAATAGGTCGCATAAACTTGCGGGCAAGGAGAATCTTGCGTAACAAGAAGGCAGACGAGAAAGGACATCGGTTTGACCCACAGCGCTGATTACAAGCAATTGCTGCGTGAAGCGGGCCTGCGGGTCACGCCACAGCGCACAACCATCGTGTCGCTGCTGTCGGAAACCGACGATCACCCCAATGTCGAAGACCTGTATGAAAAGGCGCGCAGACTTGATGACACCGTGTCTGTCGCCACGGTCTATCGCACGATGTCAGTGCTTGAAAACGCGGGGCTGGTGCGCAAACTGGTGCTGGATGATGCCCCTGCCCGCTACGAGATGATGCCCCACACGGACCACGACCATCTGGTCGATGTCGATAGTGGGGATCTGGTGGAAATTCCAGGAACCGAGATCGCGACGCTGCTGGATCGTGTCGCCGCCGAAATGGGCTATGAGCTGGTCAGCCACCACACGGTCATTCGCGCCCGCAAGCTTTAGGTCTGCGTCTGATCCGCAAGCGATCTGACCATTGCCGCCGCACCGGCCGAGATCGTGCGCAGGATCACCTCGTCCGGGATGTCACGGATCAGCCAGTCGCGCATCGGGCCAAAGGCTGACAGGAACACCATCAGATTGGCAACGATATCAAGCCGTTGATCGTCGCTATGCATCCCCAGACGCGGGGCAAGCTGGTCGGCCAGATCCTTCATCACCGCAAACTCGCGCGCATGCAGGGCGCGGCGGTCTTCGGCCTGCATATGCGGCACGCACCGATAGGCCAGCAACGTGCCATCCCGTTTCATCGACCAGCTTTCGCGGAAGTATTTCTCGAACGCGTCCTCGAGTGACAGGTTTTCATCCAGCAGGATGATCGGCAGCGTCGACACGTCCTCGCGGAACCACAGCTGGTTCAGCAGGCGGCGCAGGATGTCGTTCTTATTCGCGATATAATCATAGATGCTGGCCTGATTGACGCCCGAGCGCGCACAGATGTCGCGGATCGTGGTCGCGGCAAAGCCTTTCTCAAGAAACAGCGACAAGGCCGCCTCGCAAATCTGTTCGCGGCGGCTTTGGATCAGCGACTGGTTCTGCACGCTGGTAATTTCCGCCTCTGCCAGCATTTGGGTGCGCAGCGCAGACAGCCGATCGCTGCGAATGGCCGTCGTGGATGTGTCGTGCATGGGGCTGTCCTTCATTTGACGTAAATCCTATCGGCTTTCGATATGCGAAACAACCGGCAGCGTGCAGTGGCACCCCACGCAAAACCCCCGCCGGTACGGGGACCGACGGGGGCAGTGTTTTTCCAGCGATGTGGGGCGGGTTTAGTCGCCCAGACCCAAGGCCACAAAGCGCGGGTCACCTGCGCGGCGCACCAACAGCAACAGCGACTTGCGGCCGCCGTCTTTGGCCTCGGTGATCCGGTCCTCCAGATCGGTGATGGACAGGATCGGCTGTTGGCCCGCCTCGGTGATGATGTCCCCTACACGCAGGCCTTTCTCGAAGGCTTCCGACATCTCGTCCACCTCGGTCACGGCCAGACCCTCGACTGAATCATCCGCCCCAAGCTCGGTACGCAGATCATCCGTCAGCGGCGTGATTGTCAGACCAAGCACCGACTTTGACGCAGGCGCTTCGGGCTCTGCCTCATCCTCTGGTGCCGAAGCCGACGCCCCTGCCCCTTCGGCATCTTCGCGGCGGCCCAGCTTGACCTTGAGCGTCTGGGATTTCCCCTCGCGCAGGACAGTCACGCGGACCGAGGCCCCGACGGTGCTATTGCCCACCTGACGGACCAGACCGCGGGTGTCTTCGACCTCGACCCCTGCAAAGCTGAGGATCACGTCGCCAGTTTTCAGGCCCGCATCCTTCGCAGGGCCCTCCGGTACATCGGTGATCAACGCGCCGGACGCTTTGGCAAGCCCCATCGCGTCGGCCACATCCTGAGTAACGTCCTGAATACGCACACCCAACCAGCCGCGACGGGTTTCACCGAATTCCTTAAGCTGGTTCACAACACGCGTCACAACATTCGACGCCATCGAGAAACCGATCCCGATGGAGCCGCCGTTGGGCGACAGGATCGCGGTGTTCACGCCAATGACTTCGCCGTCCATATTGAACAACGGCCCGCCGGAGTTGCCGCGGTTAATGGCAGCGTCCGTCTGGATATAGTCATCATAGGTGCCCGACAAAGCACGGTTGCGCGCCGAGACGATACCGGCCGAGACGGAAAACCCCTGCCCCAGCGGGTTCCCCATGGCCAGCACCCAGTCACCAACGCGGGCGGCATTGCTGTCGCCAAAGCTGACGAACGGCAGCGCGCTTGGGGCTTCAACCTTAAGCAGGGCAATATCGGTGTTGGGGTCGGTGCCGATGACTTCGGCCTTCAGTTCAAGACCGGTGAAAAATTCGATGGTAATCTCGTCCGCGCCTTCGATCACGTGATTGTTGGTCACGACGAACCCGTCTTCAGAGATGACAAACCCCGACCCAAGCGCCGATGATTTGCGTGGCGCGGGGGCTTCGCCACCATTGTTGCGGTCACGAAATTCCTTGAAGAAATCCTCGAAGGGGGAGCCTTCGGGCACGATGCCACGGGGGCCTGTGCGCCCTTCTACGGTGGTGGAGGTGGTGATATTCACGACCGACGGGCTGATCTTTTCCGCAAGCGGCGCAAGGCTTTCGGGTTTGGCCAGTGCGACCACGGCCTGCATCAGGACAAAAGCCAGCGCCAGCATACCCATCATCAACCATTTGATCTGGGGCGATATTGCGTCGGTACGCGACAGGGAAACGGCCTTTGGCTGCATTCGTCAACTCCGGTTTGATAAGGGGCGATACACCCCGTTTGTGTGTCCTTGGCAGAGTGCATCTGCAAACCCACTGCTGCAAGGTGAAAGATGGTCATCCTCACGCGCATGTCAACGCGACCCTCGGTTTCTATGCGAAATTGCCGCCCCTTATCCCGTTGATCCCGGGGTCATGCCCCCAAACGAAACAGGGGCCGGCATTTCTGCCAGCCCCTGTTTAAAAGTGCACCGTGGATTGGATCAGTTGCCGGTCCCGGTGGTGGTCGCGCGTTGGCTGCGGCTGCCTTCGTCCGACTTGAGATAGTTAAAGAACTCGCTGTCGGGCGACATCACCATGGTAGAATTCTCGCCCTTCAACGCTTGCTCGTAGGCGCTGAGCGAGCGGTAGAATTCAAAGAACTCCGCATCCTTGGAATAGGCTTGCGCAAAGATCTTGTTCCGCTCGGCGTCGGCCTCACCTTCGGTGATACGGGCATCACGACGGGCTTCCGAGAGGATTTCCTCGTAGGTACGATCCGCAAGGGCGGTGACACGTTGCGCCGCCTCGCGGCCACGGGCGCGTTCATCGGTCGCTTCGCGGTCACGTTCAGCGATCATCCGCTGCAGGGTCGCGTCAAAGTTCTGCTCTGGCAGGTTGGTCTGGCGCAAACGCACATCGACCACATCCAGACCAAGCGCCTGCGCACGCGCGTCAGAACGTTCGCGGATCTGGTCCATCAGTGCAGAGCGTTCGGGCGACAGGATGGTGTTGGATGTCACCCCCTGCGAGCCCAGAACCGCACGGATCTGACCGTCAAGAATACCGTTCAACTGGATTTCAGCCTGACGGCCACCGTCGGTGCCAAGGGCCTGACGGAACTGGCGCACGCTGTTGATGCGGTACAGCACAAAGGCATCCACTTCGAGACGACGGTCATCGGCGGGGGTGACCTCGATCATCGGCGTTTCAAGCGACAGGATACGGTCGTCGTAGCGGACGACCTCGTCCAGCAGCGGGATTTTGAACCCGATGCCCGCGTCTTCACGCACCTGTTTTATCTGGCCGAAACGCAGCACCAGCGCGCGTTCACGTTCGTCCACGATAAAGATCGACGACAGGGCGACAACGGCTGCAATCACAACCACGGGGATGAGGATATTGAGTTTACGCATCAGTTCGATCCTCGGTTGGAGTTGCGGAGTTCATTGAGCGGCAGGTAAGGCACGACCCCCTGCCCGGTCCCGTCAGAGCCGTTTTCGAGGATGATCTTGTCCACGTCTCCCAGTACTTTCTCCATGGTCTCGATGTACAGACGACGACGGGTTACATCGGGGGCGGCTGCATATTCCTGCAATACCGCTTCAAAGCGGCTTGCCTCACCCACGGCGTCGTTGACCACACGTGCGCGGTACCCTTCGGCGGCTTCCAGCAGGCGGGCGGATTCACCACGGGCTTCGGCGGTGCGGCGGTTGGCATAAGCGTCAGCTTGACGTTCGACCCGATCGCGTTCCTGTTCGGCAGCTTGCACGTCGCGGAAGGCGTCGATGACGGATTCCTGCGTCGTGTTGCCATTTGCATCCGTCACGGTGACCGTCTGGCTGGGCGGATCCACTTTGTTGAAGTTGACGCGGATGATGTTGATCCCGGTCTCGCGGTTATCAAGCGTGGTCTGGATCAGCTCGCGCGCGGAGGCTTCGATGGTGGCACGGTCACGGTTGAGGATCGGTGCCAGCTCGGACTGGGCGATGATCTCGCGCATGGCGGATTCAGAAATCGCACGCACCGCCATTTGCGGATCCCGCAGCGAGAACTTGAAGTTCTCGGCGTTCTTCACGTTCCAGACGACCTGAAAATCGATGTCGACGATGTTTTCATCCGTGGTCAGCATCAGCCCTTCGTTGTCGTCGCCACCGCGTCCTGCGCCAATGGTTTCGGCGCGGTTGGTGGTCACGTCAAAGACTTCGGCAGTGACAAAGGGCCAAGGGGCAAAGTTCAGACCCTCTGTCCCGATGCCAGAAAATTCGCCAAGGAAAAGTTCGATCGACTGCTGTTCGGGGCGCACGGTATAAAAGCTTGCCATCCCCCAGACGACAGCGGCCGCCACCAGACCCAGACCCACTGTGCCGCGGGTGAACTTGGGGCCTGCGCCGCCCATATTCCCGCCAGAGCCGCCGGAGTTACGAGTCCCGCCTTTGCCGCCCATGAGGACGCGCAGCTGTTCCTGACCCTTTTTCACCAGATCGTCGATCTCGGGCATCTGACCTTTGTCACCACCCGGACCGCGCCCGCCACCACCGGTGGGCCGCTGCCCTCCGGGCCGGTTGCGGTCGCCACCATTGTTCCCACCGCCTGAGTTCCCTCCGCCGCCCCAAGGACCGCCTGTATTTCCAGCCATTAATTCTTCCCTATGTATGGCCGCTACAGCGGCCCTATCCCAACCGCCTACGCGGTTTTATCTTGTGCAGAGTTGGGCATATTCGCCCGAACTTCAAGCAGTGCGTGTCGGACTGCGCATGGTGACCAGCTCTTCGGACATGGTCGGGTGCACGGCGCAGGTCGCGTCGAATTGCTCTTTTGTCAGCCCCGCCTTCACGGCAATGCCCACCAGCTGGATCAGCTCGCCCGCGTTTGGTGCGACGATGTGGCACCCCAGAACGACGCGTGTTTCCTTGCTGACGATCAGCTTCATCATCACACGTTTGTTCTTTTCGGCAAAGGCCGTTTGCATGGGCCGGAACGACGCCGAATAAATCTCGACCGGTTCCTGCTCTGCCGCTTGCTCTTCTGTCAGGCCGACAGTGCCGAATTCGGGCTGTGTGAACACGGCCGACGGGATCAGGTCGTGATCCACGGGTGTCGGGTTGCCGCCAAAGACGGTTTGCACAAAAGCCATGCCTTCGCGGATCGCAACAGGTGTCAGGTTCACGCGGTCGGTGACATCGCCGATAGCATAGATCGACGGGACGCCCGACTGGCTGTAGTCGTCGACTTCGACCTCTTGGCGACGGCCCAGCGATACGCCGACCTCTTCCAGCCCCATGCCATCGGTATTCGGTGCGCGCCCTGTGGCGAACAGCACCATGTCAAAGACCTTCTCGGCCCCGTTGGAGGCTTTGACCCAGATCGGCCCCTGCGTGCCTGCGCGCGCGTCGCAATTGTTCAGCTCGTTCGATTGTTCAGCCGTGGCCCCCATCGCCGCGTCAGAGTTGCTGGGCATGGTGCCCGCCTCGTGTTCGGTTTCCAGCGCCATTTCGACGATGCTGGTGCCGCAGTGGATATCGACGCCTGCATTTGTCATCGATTCAGCGATCAGCCCGCGGGCCTCGTCATCAAAACCGCGCAGGATCTGTGCCGCGCGGTTGTACATCGTCACCTCGACGCCCAAGCCATTCAGGATACAGGCGAATTCACAGCCGATATAGCCGCCACCCACAATCAAGATCGACTTGGGCAGGCTTTCGAGATGGAAGATATCGTCCGACACAATCCCAAGCTGGGCGTTCGGCACATCAGGGCGTACCGGACGGCCGCCGGTGGCCAGCAAGATGTGTTTGGCCGTGCGGGTTTCGCCATTGGCCAGCTGCACAGTATGCGCGTCCTTGATCGTGGCGCGCTGGTCAAAGGTATCGACGTCCGAATTGGCCAACAGCTTGCGATAAACGCCTTCCAGCCGGTCCAGTTCCGTGTTCAAACGGGTCTTGAATGCGTGCCAGTCGAAGGTGCCCGGCTTGATGTCCCAGCCAAAGCACTGCGCCTCGTCCACCAGCTCGGCGTAGCCCGAGGCAAAAACCATCAGCTTTTTCGGCACGCAGCCCCGGATCACGCATGTCCCGCCATAGCGGTCCTCTTCGGCGAGGGCGACTTTGGCCCCGTATTCGCCCGCCGCAACACGCGCGGCGCGCACGCCGCCGGAACCGCCACCAATGACAAAAAGGTCGTAATCAAAATCGCTCATCTGGGCCGGGGCCTTTCTTTGTTAATCGCTCAGGTCGGAGAACAGGTTATCCGTCTCGACAAACTCCATCTTATCGCGATCAACAGTGCCTTCGTTGATGTCGCGCACTTCGACGCGGCCATCGCCATAGCCGATCACAACGGCATCACAGATATCAATGAATAGCCCGTTTTCAACTACGCCCGGCATCTGGTTCATGACCAAGGCCATCTGGCGGGTGTTGCCGATCCGCTTGAGATGCAGGTCAAGGATGTAGTTCCCTTCGTCCGTCACGAAGGGGATGTCGCCGTTCATACGCAGCGTGGAATTGCGCCCCAGCACGTCCATAGACACCAAAGTCTCTTCGACAAGCGCTTGTGTGGTCTGCCAGCCAAAGGGAATAACCTCTACCGGAAGGGGAAATGCGCCCAGTGTTTCGACCTCTTTGCCGATGTCGGCAATCACAACCATTTGATCGGATGCGGTGGCCACGATCTTTTCTTGCAGCAAGGCACCGCCGCCGCCCTTGATCAGGTTCAGCTCTCCGTCGAACTCGTCCGCACCGTCGATGGTCAGGTCCAGCCACTTGGCTTCATCAAGGCTGATCACCTCGATCCCCACTTCGCGCGCCAGCTGCGCGGTACGGGTCGACGTGGGCACGCCCTTGATCCGCAAGCCGTCGTCGCGCACCATCTCGCCCAGGCAGCGCACCAGCCACGCGGCGGTAGAGCCGGTGCCCAATCCGACGCGCATTCCGTCTTCTACAAATTGTGCAGCGCGTTTGGCGGCGACAAATTTGGCCTTATCGATGGGTGACAATTCTCCGGTCATGGCAGCGACTCCTCGTTAATCGACGCCCTTATAGACGCAGCCGCGCCGGCGCGCGACCCTCAAAACCGCATTGTCGTCGCGTCGCGTGGCCTGCGACCGGTGACACATGGTCTGCGCCACGACGCCACGGGGGTGTTACGCGCCGATAATCTGGATAGAGTACCGCAAACCGCGCAGATCGGTCGTTTTCAATCGCCCGCCTCCGGCGCAATGGGATACCACCGGCCTATGACCGATTACACGCTGCACTACGCCCCCGACAATGCCTCCCTGATCATCCGCCTCGCGCTCGAGGCGCAGGGCGTGGCCTATGACACCTGTCTGGTCGATCGCGCGGCGCAGGGGCAGTCT
Source organism: Sulfitobacter sp. UBA4523 (assembly GCF_002388305.1). Classification (NCBI taxonomy): domain Bacteria; kingdom Pseudomonadati; phylum Pseudomonadota; class Alphaproteobacteria; order Rhodobacterales; family Roseobacteraceae; genus Sulfitobacter; species Sulfitobacter sp. UBA4523. Next base: position 42,797 of record NZ_DGMH01000044.1, on the reverse strand, counting down.
GCCCCCGCCTATCGGGCGCTGAACCCGCACGGGCTGATCCCCGCGTTGCAGACGCCGAACGGGCCGATGTTCGAAACCGGCGCAATCCTGCTGTGGCTAGCGGACCGGCATGGGGGGCTGGCCCCTGCCGCGATGGATGCCACACGGGCGGATTTCCTCAAGTGGTTGTTTTTCGTTGCCAATACGGTGCACCCTGCCCTGCGTATGCTGTTTTACCCTGATAAATACGTGGGCGTTGACGACACCGCCCAAGACGCGCTGCACACAACCGTAACCCAAGCGTTGCAGACCCACCTGCGCAGGCTGGAGGACCGGGCCGCGGCGGATACGCTGCCCCTCGCGCTTGCGCTTTACCTCGCCCCGCTGTTGCGCTGGTGTGCGCTGTATCCGCGCAACCGTGATCGCGGCTGGTTCGATCTGCGCGCCACCCCGCATCTGCACGCGCTTTGCTCAAAGATCGAAACGCTCCCCTGCACGGCGGCCGCGCAAACCGCCGAAGGGCTGGGGCCCACGCCGTTTACCGCGCCCCGCCTTGCCACCCCACCCATAGGAAGTGCCACCTGATGTTTCTCTCTGTCTTCGATATGTTCAAAGTGGGCATCGGCCCGTCCTCCTCGCACACGATGGGGCCGATGGTGGCGGCGGCACGGTTTCTGGACCTGATGCGCGCCTCTCCGTTCAAATTCGCGGGCCTGCGCGCATCGCTTCATGGCAGTCTGGCCTTTACCGGTGTGGGCCACGCCACGGACCGCGCCACGATCCTTGGCCTCGCGGGGTTCACGCCGCAAGACTACGACAATGACCGCGCCGAAGAAGTGCTGGCCGAGATCAACCGCACGCAGACGATCACCCTGCCCGAGTTTGGCACGCTGAGTTTCGCGCCCAAGTCAGATATGATCTTTGACTACGACACCAAGCTCGACGGCCACGCCAACGGGATGATGCTGATGGCCACCGACGCCCAAGGCGACGTTAGCTTGCGCGAGACGTATTATTCCATCGGCGGCGGCTTCGTGATGACCGAAGCCGAACTGGCGGCGGGCAAGGACACGGACGAAGGCGCGCCGATACCCTTCCCGTTCAAATCCGCAAGCGAGATGCTGCAGATGGCGACGGAGTCCGGCAAGAGCATCGCCCAGATGAAACGCGCCAACGAGGAATCGCGCGGCGGGGCGGCGCAGCTGCGCGACGGCACCAAGCGGCTGTGGCAGGTGATGAACGACTGCATCAACCGTGGGCTCGAAACCGATGGCATCCTACCCGGCGGGTTGAACGTCAAACGCCGCGCCAAGGCGATCCATGATGCGCTACAGCAAGAACGCGGCCAGAACCAGCGTGCGCCTCACACGATCAACGACTGGATGAGCGTTTACGCCATGGCGGTGAACGAGGAAAATGCCGCCGGTGGGCAAGTCGTCACCGCCCCCACCAACGGCGCAGCGGGTGTGATGCCCGCTACCTTGCGCTATTATCTGGATCACGTCCCCGGCGCATCAGAGGCGCATATCGAGGATTTCCTGCTCACCGCTGCGGCGATCGGCGGGCTGGTCAAATTCAACGCGTCGATCTCGGGGGCGGAAGCGGGCTGTCAGGCCGAAGTGGGCAGCGCCGCCGCCATGTCGGCCGCCGGGCTTTGTGCCGTCATGGGCGGCACGCCGCAGCAGATCGAGAACGCCGCCGAAATCGCGCTGGAACATCATCTGGGCATGACCTGCGACCCCGTGCGCGGTCTGGTGCAGGTGCCTTGCATCGAACGCAACGGGCTTGGCGCGATCAAGGCGGTCTCCGCCGCGTCGCTTGCGCTGCGCGGCGACGGCACGCATCTGGTGCCGCTGGACGCTTGCATCGAAACCATGCGTCAGACCGGTGCGGATATGTCTGAAAAGTATAAGGAAACCTCGCTTGGGGGGCTGGCGGTCAACGTCCCGAACTGCTGATCTGACGCAGCGGCACGCGGCCCCACCCGCGCTTGACCCCACCGTGGAACTGCAACAGTCTGACAGCCGTCAGGAAATTTGCGGGAGGGCAAGATGGAACTGAAACAGGCAATGCAGGAACGGCGCAGCATCCGGGGCTTCAAGAAAGACCCCGTGCCGCGCGCCCTGCTGGAAGAGGTCATCGCACTGGCCAATCGCGCGCCATCCTCGATGAACACCCAGCCGTGGCATCTGCATGTGCTGACCGGCGAACCGCTTGAGAAAGTCCGTGAAGGGAATTCGACCCGTATGTTGCAAGGCGTGCCGCCGGTGCGTGAAATCAGCGATCACGGGGCCTATGCCGGTGTCCACCGCGACCGGCAGGTCGGCATCGCGAAACAGCTCTTTGCTGCTATGGGGATCGAACGCGACGACAAGGAGCGCCGCCAGGATTGGGTGATGCGCGGCTTCCGCCAGTTTGACGCGCCGGTGTCCATCGTCGTCTGCTTTGACAAGTCGCTGGATGACAATGGCACCATCGCGCATTTCGATCTGGGCGCGGTGACCTACGGCCTTGTCCTCGCCGCGTGGAGCAAAGGTCTGGGCTGCGTGATCAACGGTCAGGGCATTATGCAATCGCCTGTGGTGCGTGAACATGCGCAGATCCCCGACGATCAGGTGATCATGACCTGCGTCGCCATGGGCTGGCCGGACGAGGATTTTTCGGCCAATGCCGTCGTCTCTACCCGCCGCCCCGTCGAAGAGGTCACGCGGTTCGTCGGCTTTGACGATTAACGCCCTGCGGCCCTAAGCGCCTTGAAAACCAGCGTCACGCGCGGGGGCCTACCCCGCCGTGACGGACTTGCGCACCATATCCCAATATTGCGCGATCACCTCGTCCAGCGACAGCCGTCCGCCTACGCGAAACCACGTATTCACCCCTGTCAGCATCGCAATCACCGCCAAGGTCGCGATCTTGGTATCCGCGATGGCGAAATCCCCCGCCGCCGCCCCGTCTCGCAAAATCGTCTCTAGCCGGTCTTCATACTGGCGGCGCAATGCTTCGACCTCGGTGAAATTCTCGGGCGTAAGGTTGCGCAGCTCCATATAAGAGATGAACACCTCGTCCGGGCGGTCGGCGTGAAAGCGGATGTGAAAGTCGACAAATCGGCGCAGGCGATCCACCGCGCTTTGGCTGGGGTCACTGTCGCAGGCCGAAAGCAGGTCGTTCATATGGTCCTGCAACAGGCTGAACAGCAAGGTCTGCTTGTCCGGCGTGTAATTATACAATGCGCCCGCCTGCACCCCGACTTCCGTCGCGAGTGCCCGCATGGATACGGCAGCAAAGCCGTGACGAGCGAAAAGCCGCAACGCTGCCGCGCGGATTTTGGGCCGAGTGATGTCAGAATGTGATCCGGTTGTACGCGCCATGGGTCAAAGGTTAATTGAACGCATGTTCAAAGGCAAACCCCTGCTTGCGCGATTTCCGTCGCTGGTGCATGACTGATCTATGACGCACCGTATCCTTCTTCCGCTCTGCCTTGCCGCGCTGACCCTGCCCGCGGCCTGCACGCAGTTTCCCGCGCTTGACAGCCGTGCCACGCCCGAGCTTCTCGCATCGGACTATCCCGCGATTGTGCCGGTCGATCCGCTGCTTGCCAAGGCCGAGGCCGGACAGGTGAACATCCCGCAAACCGAAAGCGGGCTGACATCGCGGGTCGAACGGTTGCAGGCGCGCGCGGCGCGCTTGCGCGGATCGGTTCTGTCGGGGTCGGAAAAGCAGCGTTTGTCCCAAGGTTTGCAATAAGGCGCATGCAATGTCGCGTTGCGTGCGCGGTGGGAAAGGGCTACATCGCGGCTAAACCCCCGAAACGCCGCAGCCCGCTGCCGCGCACCACCAAAAGGATTGCACCATGTCACAACCGCTTCGTCTTGGGATTGCCGGATTGGGCACCGTTGGGGTTGGCGTAGTGCGGATCATCCGCAAGCAGGCTGCCTTGATCGAGGCCCGCACCGGTCGCCCCGTCACCATCACCGCCGTCTCTGCCCGCAGCCGCGACAAGGACCGCGGCGTCACATTGTCGGGCTACGCGTGGGAAGATGATCCCGTCGCACTGGCAAAACGGGACGATGTGGATGTCTTTGTCGAACTGATGGGCGGCGACGAAGGCCCCGCCAAGGACGCGACCGAAGCCGCGCTTGCCTCGGGCAAGGATGTGGTCACCGCCAACAAGGCGCTGCTGGCGATCCACGGTCAGGCGTTGGCAGAACAAGCCGAAGCCGCGGGCTGCCTGATCCGCTATGAAGCTGCCGTGGCCGGAGGCATCCCCGTGATCAAGGCGCTGACGGAAAGCCTTGCCGGCAACGAGATCACCCGCGTCATGGGCGTGATGAACGGCACCTGCAACTATATCCTGACCCGCATGGAAGAGACCGGCAACGGCTACAACTCCCTGTTCGAAGAGGCCGAGGCGCTCGGCTATCTTGAAGCGGACCCGAACCTAGATGTGGGCGGGATTGACGCGGCGCATAAGCTGGCGATCCTGTCCTCGATCGCGTTTGGCACACAGGTGGATTTCGACGGGATCGAGATCGAAGGCATCCAGCGCGTCAGCATCGACGACATTCAGGCTGCCGCGAATATGGGATACAAGATCAAGCTTCTCGGCGTCGCGCAAATGACCGGCCGCGGGCTGGAACAGCGCATGCAGCCCTGTCTTGTGCCCGACAGCTCTCCGCTGGGGCAACTCGCGGGCGGGACCAATATGATCGTGCTGGAAGGCGATGCCATCGGGCAGATCGTCCTGCGCGGCCCCGGTGCCGGTGAAGGCCCCACCGCCAGCGCCGTATTGTCGGACATCTGCGATATCGCGCGTGGCTGGCATGGCCCCGTCTTTGGCCAGAAGGCCGCAACGCTCGCCTCGGCCACCGCGGCCCTGTCGCAGCGCCCCGCCGCCTTCTATCTGCGCATGGGCCTGCTGGACAAACCCGGTGCCCTGGCCAAAGTCGCCACCGTTCTGGGCGAGGCCGGCATCAGCATCGACCGCATGCGCCAGACCGAACACCGCAGCGATCAGGCACCCGTCTTGATCGTCACCCATAAATGCAGCCGCACCGCGCTGGACGAGGCTCTGGCCGCGATGGCGAAAACCGGTGTGCTGGCAAGCGATCCTGTGGCGCTGCGGATCGAGGATCTGTAACCCCGAGGGGCGCGGCCGCGCCCCTGCCCTGCCCATTGTGGGGAGGATGGGACGGATGCCTTCGGCGAGGATTTTTGACCATTTGGAAGGGGGAGATGCATGAGCTTTTTAGGTGTTGATGCGTCTTTGACGGGGCGTCGCTGGGTTGGCCCCAGTGTCGAGGTGGAACGCGCGACCGAAGTTCTGGTGCAGCAGACCAGCCTGCCGCTGGCCCTGTGTCAGGTGCTGGCGCGGCGCGGTGTGGCGGCGGAAGAGGCCGAAGCGTTTCTTGCGCCGTCGTTGCGCGATCTGCTGCCTGACCCGCGATCCCTGCGCGACATGGAGAAAGCCGCGACCCGTTTTCTTGCTGCGGTCAAAGCGCGTCAGCGGATTGCCGTTTTTGCGGATTATGACGTGGATGGTGGCAGCTCTGCCGCGCTGCTGCTGGTCTGGCTGCGCGAGATGGGCTGCGCCGCGACGCTTTATGTGCCGGACCGGATCGACGAAGGATATGGCCCCAATGACGCCGCAATGGCCGAACTGGCGGCGTCCCATGATCTGATCGTCTGCGTTGACTGCGGGACGTTGTCGCATGGGCCGGTGGCCGCGGCGGTCGGGGCGGATGTGGTTATTCTGGACCACCACCTGGGCGGAGAAACCCTGCCCGACGCCTTGGCCGTGGTGAACCCCAACCGGCAGGATGAAGACGGTGCCTTGGCGCATATTTGTGCCGCGGCAGTGGTGTTCTTGATGCTGGTCGAGGCAGGGCGCCAACTGCGCGAAGCGGGCGCACGCGGGCCTGACCTGATGGCGCTCTTGGATCTGGTGGGGCTCGCCACGGTGGCCGATGTCGCCCCGTTGATCGGCGTGAACCGCGCCTTTGTGCGTCAGGGGCTACGCGTCATGGCGCGGCGCGACAGGTTGGGGCTTGCCGCCTTGGCCGATGTGGCGCGGATGGATACGGCCCCGGCGGCCTATCATCTTGGGTTTCTGCTTGGCCCACGGATCAACGCGGGCGGGCGCATCGGGCAAGCGGATCTGGGGGCAAGGCTGCTGGCCTGCGATGATCCCCATGAGGCGCAGTCGCTTGCCGAAAAGCTGGACCTGCTGAACACCGAACGCCGCGACGTCGAAACCGCCGTCCGCGCCGCCGCGCTGGATCAGGCAGAGGCCCGCGGCTTTGACGCGCCTTTGGTCTGGGCCTCGGGCGCGGGCTGGCACCCGGGCGTGGTGGGCATCGTCGCCTCGCGCTTGAAAGAGGCGTCCAACCGGCCGTCGATCGTGATCGGGTTCGAGGATGGCATCGGCAAAGGCTCTGGCCGCTCTGTCTCGGGGATTGATCTGGGCGCGCCGATCCAGCGGTTGGCGGCCGAGGGGCTGCTGATCAAGGGCGGCGGACATAAGATGGCCGCCGGTCTGACCGTGGCCGAAGACAAGCTGGACGCCGCCATGGCGCGGCTGTCAGAGCTACTGGCCAAGCAGGGCGCGCATCTGGCTGGCGCGGCAGACCTGAAGCTGGACGGCATGTTGATGCCCGCCGCCGCGACGGTGGAACTGGCGCAGCAAGTGGAACAAGCAGGCCCCTTCGGGGCCGGTGCCCCTGCCCCGCGATATGCCTTTGCCGACATGCAGATCCGCTTTGCCAAGCGTGTGGGGGAAAGCCACCTCAAGATCAGCTTTGGCGACGGCAACAACACCAAAATGGACGCCATCGCCTTTGGCGCATTTGACGGCCCGCTTGGCCCGGCACTGGAAAACCACGGTGGTGCACGGTTCCATCTGGCGGGACGTCTGGACATCAATACCTGGCGCGGCCGACAGTCGGTGCAGCTGCGTCTGGAAGATGCGGCACCTGCGTAAAAATTTTTCATTTTCTTTCGATTTCTGCTTGCGCGCCTGCGCTGCATTCCTTAGAGAAGCGCTCACAAGCTAAGTGGCCCGTTCGTCTATCGGTTAGGACGTCAGGTTTTCAACCTGAAAAGAGGGGTTCGACTCCCCTACGGGCTGCCACTTGTACCCTTACCCGACATTCTGAAGACACTGCGCCATGATCTTGGGCGAGATGTGTTTGCCATTGTTTCTGCGCTGTTTGATCTCGCGCGGCTGGCTGGACGGCTAAGCCCTGATGTCTTTGACGGCGGTTTGCGGCTCGCCTATTATATCCATGATCAGAAAACTGAGCTCAAAATCAGGTCAATTACATAAATCACGGCAGTCTTCAGGTGGGCATCAGACACACCCGAGGATGACCGCCATGAAAGCTAAGCCCCTTACCGCCTACGGTGACGACGCTTCGTTCGAAGCTGCCGAGCTGACCAAACTGGCAGAGATTGTGGACGCAGGGGCGCTGGAGCCCTTGCTTGATGGCCAGAGGGTCGACCTTGATACGGTGGGCGGGGCCTATGACCGCCTGACCAGCGGGCAGGCCATCGGCAAGGTGGTTGTAGACGTCTGATCATAGCACCAGACTTGTGAAAAGGGGCTGCCAACGCACGGGCGATGGCAGCCCCTTATTGGCCCATTTCAACCGGAAACTGCTGGGCATCCCCCCATTGGCGCGGGGATTGCCCGTACATCCGCCTGAATTCGCGACTGAATTGCGACGGGCTGACGTATCCCACATCGACCGCCGCTTCGTTCACGGACATGCCGCCTGCGATCTTCATCGCCGCATTGTTGAGCCGCATGGATTTGACAAACTGGATCGGGGCCATCGTCGTCACCTGCTTGAACTTGCGGTGAAAGGCGGCGCGGCTCATCCCGGCGCGGGACGCCATATCATCAATAGAGATCGGCGCGTCCAGGTGAGAGGATACATGCGCGATCGACCGTGCAATCGCATTGCCCGCGCCGAAGGCCTGTCTGGCAAAGCGCCCTGCCTCGCCCTTCAGGATCGCGTAGTAAAGCTCGCGCAGCCGTGCCTCGCCAAGGATCGCCGTATCCGCCGGATTGCCACCCAATTGCAGCAAACGCAGCAGCGCGTCGGCAAAGACATCATCCCATGCGGCCAGCCTGATCCCCTGCGCGCGTAAACCGCCTTTGACCTCGGGAATCACATTGCCGGTATTTTCCATCTCCATCGACAGTTCTGTCATCATCCGCTTATCGAGCGAAATGATAGCCCCGTAGAGCGGGCTTTCGGCAGAGGCGGTCGGCGTGCCGGCCTTCACCGGCATCGACATCGGGCAGCACATATATCGGCTGTCGTCATAGATGTACCTGTGCCCGTCCAGCACGGCCTCTTTCGCCCCGCTGACGATAGCAATAACGCTGGGTTCATAGACCGCCGGCACGCACGGAATCGCCTGCGTGGCCCGAAACAGGCGCACCCCGTCAATGCCGGTTCCCGTCAGCCCCTCTTGGGTCGCGTTGTTCCGGATTAGCTGTCTGATCTGGTCTTTGCTCATGAGGGCAATCTACTGCGTCACATTAGCCTTTCGCAAGCGCGTGATACAATCAGGCAAGTATTCGCGACGATCTCGCCTGTTTTGAGAGACAGCCGAGAGCTATTTACCCTTCAACACCAAACACAGCGCGCATCGCTGCCGCGCTGACATCGAAAAGGAACATGACGATGAAGGACACGACTTTCGGACCCAAAGGCTGGACACCTGATCGCCTTGGATCGCTCAAGGGGAAAACATATCTCATCACCGGCACGACGGCCGGTGCGGGCTTTCAGGCCACGCGCATCCTGCTGTCCAAGGGGGCAAAAGTCGTCATGCTGAACCGCAACGCCGACAAATCCATCGCCGCGGTCAAAACGCTCAAGGACACGTTCGGTCCCAACGCCGAGGTGAGCTTTGTGCGGATGGATCTGTCAGATCTGGCCAGCGTGCGCGCCGCGGCGGAGGAGGTACAACGCACCGTTCCCCGGATTGACGCGCTGATCTGCAACGCAGCCATCGCTCAGGTGCCGACACAGCAGCTGACCGTTGACGGGTTCGAAAGCCAGCTTGGCACCAACCACTATGGGCACTTCCTGCTGTGCGGAATGCTGTTTGATCGCATTCAGGAAAGCGCGGGCCGCATCGTCGTGGTGTCCAGCCTCGGGTACAACATGGGGATCAAGACGATCCAGTTTGACGATATGAACTGGGACAAGAACTATAGCGCCAACGCGGTCTACAGCCAAAGCAAGCTGGCGCAGATGATGTTTGCCTATGAGCTTCAGGACCGGCTGAAAGCCACCGACAGCCGCGTTGAGGTATACGTCTGCCACCCCGGCGCGTCGGCGACCTCGCTGATCAGCACAAGCGGCGGGCTTTTCACACGGGTCACCTGGTGGATGATGAGCAAGACGCCAATGGTGCAATCCGCCGAAAAAGGCGCGTATCCCGAGGTCATGTGCGCGACCGAAGACGGGTTGGCGCAGCGCGCGCTTTATGGCCCGACCGGATGGCTGCAAACCGGAGGGCCCGTTGGCAAAGGCACGCTGAACCCCCATGCCTACGACAAACCCGTGATGGAAAAACTCTGGACCGTCTCCGAAAAAGCGACAGGTTTTCACTGGGAAATCTAAGGGAAACGCGCGCCCGCATCCCGAGCGCGGCGCGCGTTTCACACGGCGATTCCCCCTCGCCATACGCCCCTTGGAATACGGCATCAGAAGATGTGATTTTTTTGCTGTATTTCCCCGCTTTCTCATGCGGCTTGCACTTGTGCCCGCCGATGGCTTTGCCTAAAGAAGCGCTCACAAGTTAAGTGGCCCGTTCGTCTATCGGTTAGGACGTCAGGTTTTCAACCTGAAAAGAGGGGTTCGACTCCCCTACGGGCTGCCACTTGGTTTTCCATCCGTTTGTTATTTGCCTCTCGCCCGTTCTGCGGACCCGTGGCCCGCGTTATTTGCCTTTGCCCCGCGATGACGACCGCAAAAACGCAACTTGACGGGTGGGCGGACAACTGTCATCGAAACCGGGTCGGTTTCCTTCGGGAAATAATAGGGAATTCGCCATCCGCGCTTTGGTGTGGATGAACCGGAACTGCCCCCGCAACTGTAGACGGTGAGCTACCTCCATCATGCCACTGGGCCTCAAGGTCCGGGAAGGCGGGGACAGCCGCGATCCGTCAGTCAGGAGACCTGCCGACACTGAACCTGAAACACCGGGCGGGGTTGCTCGGGAGAGGATGATGATGGGACCGGATCTTACCACACGCGCAGACCGAAATGCGCCCGCGCGCCATTTGGCCGGCCCCTTCTCTTTCTATTCAAAGACCCCGGCATCGGACCAACCGGAGCCCTTGATATGAAAACATTTTTTTCCAGCCTGACCCTGATTGCGAGCCTTGCGGCCAGCACCGCGCTTGGCGCAGAGACAGACTATCCGCTGACCATCGACAACTGCGGCCATACGCTCAGCTTTGACGCGGCACCCCAGACCACTGTGACCATCGGACAATCCACGACAGAGATCCTGTATCTGCTGGGTCAGCAGGACCGGATCGCGGGAACCTCTGTCTGGTTCAGCCCCGTTTTGCCAGAGTTCAAAGAGACAAACGATGCGATTGAACGGCTGGCGGATAACGATCCCAGCTTTGAAAGCGTGTTGGGCAAACGCCCTGATCTGGTCACCGTGATGTATGAATGGCACGTCGGCCCCGAAGGTATGGTCGGCACCCGCGACAGCTTTCACGAGGTGGGCGTGCCGACCTATGTGATGCCCACCGATTGCGCGGCCAAGGATAACTCTGTCGGCGCGGACGGCACGCGATCCGAACTGTTCACGACCCAGCAGTTGTATACCAGCATCGAAGAGCTCGCCCTCATCTACAACGCGCAAGACGCTGGTGCCACGCTGCTTGCAGACCTGCAATCGCGCGAGGCAAAGGCGGTCGAGAAAGCCAAATCGCTGAACCTGCCGCAAGGCACCTCGGCGCTGTTCTGGTTCTCGTCCTCCGAGATGGCGGCGGACCCTTATGTGGCAGGTCAACAGGGTGTGCCCGCCTATATGATGGACAAGCTTGGCGTTGAAAACGTCGTGACCTCGGCCGAGGAATGGCCGCTGGTCGGATGGGAGACTCTGGCGAAATCCGACCCGACTTTCATCGTGCTCGCCAAAATGGACCGCCGCCGCTTCCCTGCGGATGACATCGAGAAAAAGCGCGCCTTCCTGATGAACGATCCCGTCGCCCGCGAGATGACCGCGGTGAAAGAGGGCCGCATCATCACCATGGACGCCCATGCGATGGACCCGACCGTGCGTGCGATCTATGCGCTGGAAACGATGGCTGACGCGCTGTCCGGTTTCGATCTGGCCGAATGACCGCAATCGACCGCTCTGTGATGCGCAGGCCGCAGTGGCACTGGTGGGTGATCATCCCGCCGGTGCTGCTGGCCGCATTGCTGTTTGGTGCGGCCATCGGCGAGGTCTCTATCCCGCCGCTGGTGGTGCTGAAGGTGCTGGCCAACAAGGCGCTGAACGCGGGCTATGCGGTCGACAAGATCGACGAGGGCATCGTGTGGAACTACCGCATGGCGCGGGCCGTGGTGGCGATGTGCTGCGGCGCCGGTCTGGCGCTGTCGGGCGTCGTGTTGCAAGCACTGCTGCGCAATGCGCTGGCGGATCCCTATCTGCTGGGCATCTCTGCGGGGGCGTCCACAGGCGCTGTTGCGGTAACCATCCTCGGGCTGGGGGGTGGTGCCATCTCGCTGTCTATCGGTGCGTTCAGCGGGGCGCTGGTGGCTTTCGCTTTTGTCGCCTTGCTGGCGCAGGCGGCGGGCGGCGGTGTGGGCCTGCGGGCCGCGGGCGTGATCGTGCTGGCCGGTATTGCGGGCAGCCAGATGTTCAACGCCCTGACCGCGCTGATGATCACGAAATCGGCCAATGCCGAACAGGCCCGTGCTATCATGTTCTGGCTTTTGGGGAATATGTCGGGCGTGCGCTGGCCCGATGTCCTAAGCGCCCTGCCCGCGGCGGTGATCGGGCTGCTGGCCTGTCTGTGGCACGCCCGCGCGCTGGATGCCTTTACCTTCGGCAGCGACAGCGCCGCGTCCTTGGGCATTCCGGTGCGCCGCGTGCAGCTGCTGCTGATCGGCACGGCGGCGCTGGTCACGGCGGTGATGGTCTCGGTGGTGGGTGCGATCGGCTTTGTCGGGCTGGTGATTCCCCATGCCATGCGCATCGTCGTGGGGCATCGTCATGCGATCCTTGTGCCTGCTTCCGCACTGGCGGGGGCGGTGTTTCTGGTCTTTGCCGATGTGATTTCGCGGGTGATTGTACCGGGCCAAGTGCTGCCCATCGGCGTGGTGACCGCTTTGGTCGGCGCGCCGGTCTTTGCACTGATCCTGATTGGCAAAAGGACGTCGCCATGATTCTGTCCTGTCACGAACTGGGCTGGCGGGTGCGCAACCGCGCCATCGTCGATGACGTGTCCCTGTCCTTGCGTCCGGGCGAAAAGCTGGGGCTGATCGGGCCGAACGGGTCGGGCAAATCCACGTTGCTGCATATGCTTGCCGGTATTCAGAAACCCTCGCGCGGGCGGGTCGAGCTGGACGGCGCACCGCTTGCGAAGATGCGCCAGCGCGACATTGCACAGCGGCTGGCGCTGGTCGAACAACACGCCGATACCGCAGATCGCATCACCGTGCGCCATGCCGTTGAACTGGGCCGCACCCCGTGGTTGTCCGCCCTGCGCGGGTGGAGCGCAGGGGACGACGCCATCGTCACGCAGGCGCTGGCGGATGTGGATCTGTCGGGCTTTGGCGACCGCCACTGGCATACGCTGTCGGGCGGTGAACAACAGCGCGTTCATATCGCCCGTGCACTGGCCCAAAGGCCGCAAGTGCTGCTGCTGGACGAGCCGACGAACCATCTGGATATCCGCCACCAGCTGTCGATCCTCGAGCTGATCCAGCGCTTGCCGACAACGGCGATCATCGCCCTGCACGACTTGAACCAAGCCACGCTCTGCGACCGGATCTGCGTCTTGCAAGATGGCAAGCTACGCGCCATCGGCACCCCCTCCGAGATCATGACAGAAACCCTCCTGCGCGAGGTCTTTGGCGTCTGCGGGCATTTCCTTGTCGATCCGGCGGATAACGCGCAGGTGATCCGCTTTCACACGGCGACCCATTAAGCGCGCCAAGCGGCCACAGTTCTATTCAACTCCTTACACATTTGGACGGGAACCATCCGTCACGCTACAGGTTTTGCCTGTGGACCCTGAAGGAGTAGCTACAGATGACCGACAAGAAGCAAACCCCTCCCACAACCACAGACGCCGGCATTCGCGTTCAAAGCGATGAACATTCGCTGACCGTTGGCCCCGATGGCCCGATCGTGCTGAATGACCACTATCTGCTGGAACAGATGGCGAATTTTAACCGTGAACGTATTCCAGAACGCCAGCCCCACGCCAAAGGCTCGGGTGCCTTTGGCACCTTCGAGACGACGCAAGACGTGTCGAAATACACGATGGCGAATATCTTCCAGCCCGGCGCGAAATGCGATGTGGTGATGCGGTTTTCAACCGTGGCAGGCGAACGTGGCAGCCCCGATACATGGCGCGACCCGCGCGGCTTCTCGATCAAGATGTACACCGACGAAGGCATCTTTGACATGGTCGGCAACAACACCCCGATCTTCTTTGTCCGCGATCCGATCAAGTTCCAGCAGTTCATCCGCAGCCAGAAACGCCGTGCGGATAACAACATGCGCGACCACGATATGCAGTGGGATTTCTGGACGCTCTCGCCCGAAAGCGCGCATCAGGTGACCTATCTCATGGGCGACCGTGGCATTCCGAAAAACTGGCGCGAGATGAACGGGTATTCCAGCCACACCTATTCGCTGGTCAATGCCGAGGGTGAAAAATTCTGGGTCAAGTTCCACTTCCACACCGATCAGGGCGACGGCAATGCCTACCTTAGCCAGGACGAAGCCGACAAGCTGGCGGGGACCAACGGCGACTACCACCGCGCCGATCTGTTCAACAACATCCGCGACGGGAACTACCCCAGCTGGACGCTCAAGTGGCAGATCATGCCTTACGAGGATGCCAAGACCTATCGCATCAACCCGTTTGATCTGACCAAGGTCTGGCCGCACGAGGACTACCCGCTGATCGAGGTCGGCAAGCTGACCCTGAACCGCAACCCCACCGATTTCCATACAGAGATCGAACAGGCCGCGTTCGAGCCGAACAATATGGTGCCGGGCGTCGGTCTGTCGCCAGACAAGATGCTGTTGGCACGGGGCTTTTCCTACGCGGACGCGCACCGCGCGCGGCTGGGTGTCAACTACAAGCAGATTCCGGTCAACAAACCCGTCTCGCCGACCCATAGCTATTCAAAAGATGGTGCGGGGCGGACTGAAAAAGTGTCTGATCCGGTATATGCGCCCAACTCATATGGTGGGCCCTCCGCGCAGCCGCATCAGCATGAAGCGGGCCTGTGGTATTCCGATGGCGACATGGTGCGTCAGGCCTATACCCTGCGCCCCGATGACGATGATTGGAGCCAGGCCGGCAAGCTCGTCCGCGAGGTGATGGACGCCGATGCCCGCGCGCGTCTGGTGTCGAACGTGGTGGGGCACCTGTGCGACGGTGTCAGCGAAAAGGTGCTCGTCCGTGCCTTTGAATACTGGCGCAATATCGACAAAGACACCGGCGACAAGATCGAGGCCAGTGTGCGCGAGAAGCTGGGCGGGGAATCCAAAGCCCCCGGCATGGCCTCTGCCCTCAGCATCGGCGGCAAGTAACGCCGACCCATTTCAAGCCAAACGATCAGCGGGGCCTTAGCGGGCCCCGCTTTTTTGCATATTTCAGAGCGATTTAACCCACGGCGATATTGTCGATCAGCCGCACACCGGCCAGCCACGCGGCGGCCAACAGACGTGCGGGGCGGTCGGGCGTGGTCATCAGCTCCAACTGGTCAGCAGATCGCAGGTCAAGGTATTCCACCTGCGTAAAGCCCGCACGTTCCACCCGCGACACTGCCGCCGCGCGGAGCGTTTCGAGATCGCCACCGGCAAGCAGCCCCTCTGACATCTCCTCCATCGCGCGGTGAAGTTCGGGGGCCCAGGTGCGGGCGCGATCCGACAGCAGCAGGTTGCGCGAGGACATCGCCAGACCGTCTTCCTCGCGGATGGTGGGGCAGCCGATCACCTCTATCGGCAGGTCCAGATCACGCGCCAGACGGGTCACCACCTGAAGCTGCTGATAATCCTTTTCGCCAAAGAACGCCTTGTCCGCCTGGGTCTGGGTAAAGAGCTTGGTCACGATGGTCGCAACCCCGTCGAAATGCCCTGCCCGATGCGCCCCGCACAGCCCTTGGGTGATACCTTCGACCGACACAGTTGTCGCGAAACCATTGGGGTACATCTGTTCCCCATCGGGCACATAGACGACATCCGCCTTCAGCGCGATCAGCTTGCGCGCGTCCTCTTCCTCGGTGCGGGGGTAGTTCTTGTAGTCCTCAGGGTTGTTGAATTGTTTGGGGTTGATGAAGATCGTCACGATCACACGGTCGCACGCCTCTTTTGCGGCCCGGACGAGGCTCAGATGTCCCTGATGCAGCGCGCCCATGGTCGGCACCACGGCGACGCTTTCGCCCGCGGCTTTCCATCCGGCGACCTTGCTGCGCAGCTCAACGAGCGTGCGGATAATTTCGGGTGTCATGTTTTGGAAACCTCGTCAGAAAATACATGCTCGGGTCCGGGGAAGGATCGCGCCGTGACCTCGTCGGCATAGGCCTGCACCGCGGCCTTTGCGTCATCGCCCAGATGGGCATAGCGTTTTACGAATTTCGCCTTGAAGGCGGTGAACAGCCCCAGCATGTCATCGACCACCAGAATTTGCCCGTCGCATTGCGCTGACGCACCGATGCCGATGGTGGGAATGGCGACCGTTTCAGTGATCTGGTCCGCCAAAGCCTGCGGCACTTTCTCAAGCACCACGGCAAAGGCCCCTGCCCGCGCCACCGCCTGCGCATCGGCCATAAGCTGCGTAGCGGCCGCACCGCGCCCCTGCACCTTATACCCGCCAAGCGTGTGAATCGACTGCGGCGTCAGGCCGATATGCGCCATCACCGGAATGCCGCGTTTGGTCAGGAAGGCGATGGTGTCTTCCATCACCTCACCCCCTTCAAGCTTGACCGCACCGGCGCCGGTTTCGCGCATCAAGCGTGCCGCGTTCTCAAAGGCTTGGGCAGGGCTTTGCTCGTAGCTGCCGAAGGGCATATCGATCACCAGCATCGACTGGGTCAGCCCGCGCCGCACCGCTTGACCGTGCAGGATCATCATCTCCATCGTGACCTCAAGCGTCGAGGGCAGCCCGTGCAGCACCATCCCCACTGAATCGCCCACAAGCACGAAATCGCAGATGCCATCCATCACTTGCGCCATCGGCGTGGTATAGGCGGTCAGGCTCACCAGCGGAGCCCCCCCTTTGCGGGCCAGAATATCCGTCGGCATGGGGGCGGTCTTGCGGGCTGTGGCGCTCATCTGTGGCGGTCCTTTTTGGTAAGGTCGTCATTGCAATCTATCGGGGCCATGGCGGGGCATGGGGCGGCTTGGCGATGCTTCTAGACTAAAACGCCGCGATGTAGGTAGCAAAAGCGCAAGAATTTTACCCATGTCGCTGCGTCAGTCGAATCCGATACTACTTGGGCGGGATCGGGGCCACCGGCTGCGCGCCCCGCCCCGTGGGCACCGTCAGCACCAGCAGGCAAAGCACAACCAGCCCCACGCCCGCCCAGCCAAGGGGGGGCAAGCGTTCGCCCACCACGACAACGGCCAGCAGTGCTGCGACCACCGGCTCGATCAGCGTCAGGGTCGTGGCGGTACTCGCCCGCACCCGCGACAGCCCGTAGCCGAAACAGATATAGCCCAGAAACATCGGCACAAACGCCATATAAAGCCCGACCGCCGCGTTCCCCCACGAGGCCAGCAGCGGGCCGCCGGTCGCCAACAGCACAGGCATCAGCATCAGCCCGCCCAGTCCAAAGGTGGCACCCATGGCCACCGAAGACCGCAGGCCGCGCAGCATCATCGCGCGCGCCGTCCAGCTATAAAGCGCATAGGTAAACCCGCCGAGCAGCCCCAGCACGACCCCAAGCGGCACATTGGTGCCCCCCACGGCCCCATGCCCGCCCTCGGCCAGACAGATCAGCACCATGCCCGCCACGCCCGCCAGCGCGCCAAGGCTCCACCGAAGGGTCAGCAAGGAACGCTCCATCACATATTCGATCAGCGCGGCAAACAGGGGCGCTGTGCCGATGGTGACGACGGTCCCGATGGTCACCCCCGCCAACCGCATGGAGCCATAGAACGCCAGCGGATAGATCATCACCGCAAAGGCCCCGAGCAGCAGCAACCCGCGCTGCTGCCAAAGCTGCGCACGCGCTTGGGTGATGCCCCGCAGCGCCAGCAGCGCCTGCCCGATGCCGCCGATCCCCATCGCCGCGGCNNCAGGTATTCGATCAGCGCCGAGAGCAGCGGGGCGGAGCCGATGGTGATGACCGTGCCCACCGTCACCCCCGCCAGCCGCATCGCGCCGTAAAAGGCCAGCGGATAGACCGCCACCGCCACTGCGCCGATGACCAGCAGAAGGCGCTGCTGCCAGAGCCGCGCACGCTGGTTCAGGATGCCCCGCCCGGCCCAAAGGGCCTGCGCGATCCCGCCCAGACCCATGGCCGCAGCACCAATGGCGGCAGCGCTGACCCCGGGGGCGAAGGTCGCGGCGGTGCCGGTGGTGCCCCAGACAATGCCTGCAAAAAGCACACCTGCCACGCCAAGCGCATTGCTCTGGCGGCCCGAGCTTTCCTGATCCGTCATCCTGTCATCCCCTGCGCTGCGCGGTCCTGTGGCGTAGTGATGACCCGCCAAGCGCCTGAGGTCAAAGCATCATTCGGACTGCAAGCGCGATACGATACTGCCTGCGGTCACGGTGCCGATCGTCTCTCCGTCCTCGACCACGGGGATCGCCTGCGCATCATCGCCGATTTTGCCAATCAGCTCGGCCACCGGCGTCTCGGCGGCGACGGCCCCGTCCGATGTCGCGGCGGGCGGGCCCATCACATCGCGGGCCGTCAGCACACCAAGCGGGTTCATATTGGCCACGAATTCCGCCACATAGTCCGACGCGGGGTTCGAAAAAATCTCGCGCGGGGTGCCGCATTGCACAATGCGCCCGCCCTCCATAATCGCGATGCGCCCGCCCAGTTTGAAGGCTTCGTCCAGATCATGGCTGACGAAGATGATCGTCCGTTTCAATTCGCGCTGCAGATCAAGCAGCTCGTCCTGCAGCCGGGTGCGGATCAGCGGATCAAGAGCCGAGAAAGGCTCGTCCATCAGCAGGATCGGGGCTTCGGTGGCAAAGGCGCGAGCCAGCCCCACGCGTTGCTGCATCCCGCCCGACAGTTCGCTGACCTTGCGGTCAGCCCAATCGGCCAGACCGACGAGCTTGAGCTGCGCCTCTGCCCGTTCAAGCCGTTCGCGTTTGGGGACATCGGCCAGTTCCAGCCCAAGCGCCACGTTGTCGCGCACCGTGCGCCACGGCAGCAATCCGAACTGCTGGAACACCATCGACACACATTCGCGGCGCACGCGGCGCAGATCAGCGGCAGAGCTGGCGGTGACGTCGCAGCTCCAGTCGCCATCATGTACCCGCACCGATCCACGCACCAACGGGTTCAACCCGTTGACCGCGCGCAGCAAGGTGGATTTGCCAGAGCCGGACAAGCCCATCAGCACAAGGATCTCGCCCTGTTTGACGTCAAGCGTGCAGTTATGCACCCCGAGGATCTGGCCTGTCTCGGCCTCGATTTCGGCGCGGTCTTGTCCGGCATCCATCAAGGGCAGCGCCTTGGCCGGTTTCGGGCCAAAGACGATGGACACATTGTCGAATTCGACGGCGTTTGCGGGGTTGGTCATTTGATCGCTCATTTTCGTGTCACCCGTAGCATCCGGTCCAGCATGATGGCGACCACGACGATGATCAGCCCCGATTCAAAGCCAAGCCCCGTGTTCACCTGATTAAGCGCGCGCACCACCGGCACGCCAAGGCCATCCGCCCCCACGAGGGCCGCGATCACCACCATCGACAGCGAAAGCATGATCGTCTGGTTCAGACCGGTCATGATCTGCGGCAGCGCATAGGGCAGTTCGATCTTCCACAGGGTCTGGCTGGGCTTCGCGCCAAAGGCCTGCGCGGCCTCAAGCAGCGCCTTGGGGGTGGAGGCGATACCAAGCTGCGTCAGCCGGATCGGCGCGGGCAGGACAAAGATCACCGTCGCGATCAGCCCCGGCACCATGCCGATGCCGAAAAAGACAATCGCGGGAATAAGATAGACGAAGGTGGGCAGCGTCTGCATCAGGTCCAGCACCGGTGCCATATAGCGGTACATGCGCGGTCGATGCGCCGCGGCGATGCCGATGGGAACGCCGACGCCCATGCAAACCACACAGGCCGACAGCACCAGCGTCAGGCTTTCGGTGGTTTCTTCCCAGTAATCCTGATTGAGGATGAACAGAAACCCCAACATGATCAGCAGCGGGGTTTTCCAGTTGCGCTGGATCGCCCAGGTCAACGCGCCGAAGACAGCGATAACGATCAGCGGATGTGGCGTTTGCAGCACCCAGAGGATCGCGTCAATCAACCACTCCATCGCGACGGCCAGCCCGTCGAACAGCCAACCCGCGTTGATCAGCAGCCAATCAAAAACCGCCTCTGCGGCGTCATCAATCGGGATCTTGTTATCGGTGAGCCAGTTCATGGGAACCTCCGGAGGCTGGTATCATGCGATGATGGCAAAAAGGGCCCGCCCGATGGCAGGCCCTTTTCACATCCTAAGGGTGGATTACTCGACGATGGTCTTGGCGGCCGCCATCGCGTCGCCACCGTCCACGGTGGTCACGCCGTCCAGCCATGTGTCGAGCACATCAGGGTTCGCCTTGATCCAGGCTGTCGCCGCATCGCGGGGCTCTTCGCCGTCATCCAGAATGGCCCCCATAATCTCGTTCTCCATGGCGAGGGTGAATTCCAGATTGGTCAGCAGCTTGCCCACGTTGGGGCATTCCTCGACAAAACCGGCGCGGGTGTTGGTATGAACGGTCGCACCGCCCAGATCGGGGCCAAAGAAATCATCCCCGCCTTCCAGATAGGTCAGATCAAAGTTCGCGTTCATCGGGTGCGGCTCCCAACCAAGGAAGACGATAGGCTCGCCCTTGGCGGACAGGCGTTTGACCTGTGCAAGCATCCCCTGCTCCGAGGATTCCTTGACCTCGAACTCGGCCAGATCAAAGGCGTTATCGTCGATCATCGACTGGATCAGGCGGTTGCCGTCATTGCCCGGCTCGATGCCATAGATCTGACCGTCCAGCGCGTCTGCATTGGCGGCGATATCGGCGAAATTCTTGATCCCCATGTCAGCGGCGGCTTTATTCACGGCCAGCGTGTATTTCGCGCCAGTCAGGTTCGCACGCACGGTGTCAACGCTGCCATCCTCGCGGTAGGGGGCGATGTCCGCCTCCATCGTGGGCATCCAGTTGCCAAGAAACACATCCACATCGCCTGCGGCCATCGACGTGTAGGTCACTGGAACGGATAGGATTTTCACGTCTGTCTCATAGCCCAAAGCGTCCAGCACGACGGTGGTTGCCGCAGTGGTCGCGGTGATGTCGGTCCAACCTACGTCGGAAAAGGTGATCTCGTCACAGCTTGCGGCAGCAAGGCTGCTGGCAAGGGACAGGGTAAGCGCGGTGGTTGCTGCAAGAACTTTCATGGCAGAGGAACTCCCGTTATGTTTATTGTTGATCGCGTAATAGAGCGCGATTGCGCGCTTTGATGCAACCCGATTTCTACACGACCGCGCGGCAAGACGCGGCTCAGGCAAGGAGACACCCCATGATCGGCACCCCCTATTTTCCCATTCCCCTCTTAACAGGCCCCCGCGCGTGAGCGGTGCAAGCCCCGCGTGGATCGGGGTCGATGTCGCGGATGGGCATATGCATCTGTGGGTGCATGATCCACGCGGCGATGTGCTGGCGCAGGCCGACGGGCCGGTCGCTGCCTTGCCTGCGGAAGACGGCTTTGTCGCGGCCCTTACGGATTTGCTGTCGCCCTATCTGTCGGACCAGCAGCGTTTGCCGGTGATCGTCGCGGGGCTGCCCGCCCTGCCCGCCAGCAGCCTGCGCCCCGTTCCGGCAGAGTCCTTGGGCGGGGTGCTTGCCCTGGGTGTTGATGACCCGCGGCTGGAACTGCGCGCGGTGCCCGGCCTGAAACAGGCCAGCCCCCCCCAGATCACGCAAGGGGCCGAGACGGCGATTGCGGGCTACCTTCAGGCAGCGCCCGAGTTTGACGGGGTGATCTGTTGCCTTGATGCACAGTCCACATGGGCCCACATCAGCGCCCGCGAGGTCGTCAGTTTTCAAAGTTTTCTCACCCCCGTGATGGCCACGCAACTGTCCGCGACAGCACCGCTATCAAAGGCGGTTGTCGGTGGTGCGTTGGATGAGGATACTTTCGACGCCGCCGTGAATGATGTCATGGCTCGCCCGCAAATCTTTGCCACCGCGCTGGCCGAGATTTCGGCGCACGCCACCATCGACGGCCCCACGACGGACGCAGGCTGGTCACGGCTGATGGGTTTGTTGATCGGGCTAGAGCTGGCCGGTGCCCGCGCCTATTGGCTGGGCCGCGAGGTGGTCATCCTGTCCGACAGCCCCCTCGCCCCGCTCTATGCACGCGGGCTTGCCGCCCAGGGTCTGACGGCCAGCCACGTCTCGCGCCGCGACCATGTGCGCGCCGGGCTGCAACTTTGCGCCGACGCAAGCGCCAGTTGATCTGACGCGCGCGCAATACACGAGGAAGCCCCCGGCCCTAGGCCGGGGTGCCACCGTTTTCAGGAAAGAAACACGCCGCGGCATGATGCCCCTGCGGCAGTTCGGGCCGCATGGCGCGGCATTTGTCGCGCACTTTCCAGCACCGTGGCGCAAAGGGGCAGCCATCGGGGATCGCCAGTGGCGATGGTAGTTCGCCTTGCAGCTTGATCCGCTCTTTCGCGCCGCGTGGGTCCGCTTGGGGCGTGGCCGACAGCAGCGCCTTGGCATAGGGGTGGAACGGCGCACCGAAGACATCATCGCGGCTGCCGCGTTCGACCGCGCGCCCCAGATACATCACGATCACCTCATCCGCCACGTGACGCACAACGCTCAGATCATGGGAGATGAACAGATAGGCCAGTTGCAGACGTTCCTGCAGATCAACCAACAGGTTCAGCACCGAGCTCTGGATCGACAGGTCCAGCGCGGACACAGGCTCGTCCAGCACCAGCACTTTGGGATCCAGCATCAACGCCCGCGCAATCGCGATCCGCTGGCGTTGACCGCCGGAAAACATATGCGGATAGCGGTCAAAATGTTCAGGCCGCAAGCCCACCAGCCCGAGCATCTCGCGCGCTTTGGCGGTACGCTCCTTGCTGCTCATGTCGGGGCGGTTGATCTTGAGAGGTTCCTCGAGGATCGCGCCGATCCGCTGGCGCGGGTTGAGCGAGCCATAGGGGTCTTGAAACACGATCTGCACCGATTTGCGCAGCGATGCCCAATCTTCGCGGACCACGGGTTTTCCATCCAGTGTCAGCGATCCGGCGGTCGGGTCTTCGATCATCGTGACCATCCGCGCCAAGGTCGATTTCCCGCAGCCGCTTTCGCCTACGACGGCCAGCGTCTTGCCGGGATAAAGCGCGAAATCAAGCCCGCCCACGGCCTTGAGCGTACGCGGCTTGCGAAACAGCCCGCCGCCGACTTCATAGTGACGCTCTAGCGCCGTTGCAGTCATCACAGGTGCGGTCATGATGCGACCCTTTCGTCTGTGTTCAAGGGGTAGAAACAACGCGCATAGCCCAGATCAGCGCCCAAGGCGGGCGGCGCTTCGGACTTGCATTTGGCGTTGGCGAATTTGCAGCGTGGCGAAAACAGGCATCCTGCGGGGCGGTCGAATTGCCCCGGCACCACGCCCGGAATGGTTGGCAGCCGCTTTTCCGTCGCCCGTTCTGGCAGCGCATCCAGCAGTGCCGAGGTATAGGGGTGGTGCGGCGCGTCAAACAGCGGGATCACCGGCTGCTCTTCGATCTTCTGGCCGGCATATTGCACGCTGACCCGTTCGGCGGTTTCCGCAACCACGCCCATGTCATGCGTGATCAACACCAGCCCCATGCCCGTTTCCTCGCGCAGGGACGCGAGCAGATCAAGGATCTGTGCCTGAATGGTCACGTCGAGCGCCGTGGTAGGTTCATCGGCGATCAACAGCTTGGGCTTGCAGGCAATCGCCATCGCGATCATCACCCGCTGGTTCATCCCGCCCGACATCTGGTGCGGGAAGGCCGACAGGCGCTTTTCGGGATCGGGGATGCCGACCTGTTCAAACAGCTCGATCGCGCGTTTCTGACGTTCGCGGCGGCCCATGCCAAGATGCACCCGCAGGGCCTCGCGGATTTGCCAGCCCACGGTGAAACAGGGGTTAAGCGATGACATCGGCTCCTGAAAGATCATCGCCAGATCATTGCCGACGATCTTGCGACGCGCCTTGGCGTCCATCGTAAGCAGGTTGTGCCCGTCAAAGGTCAGCTCGTCCGCGGTGACGGTGGCGGTCCAGGGCAGCAGCCCCATCAGCGCCAGCATCGACACGGATTTACCCGACCCGCTTTCCCCCACAATCGCGAGGATCTCGCTTTCGTTCACGTCCTGGTCGACACCGTCCACCGCCCGGAACTTGCCCGAGGCCGTGGCGAAATCAACGCTTAGGTTTCTGATACGCAAAAGTGTCATGGCTCAGCTCCGTTTCAGTTTCGGATCAAGCGCGTCGCGCAGGCCGTCACCCATGAGGTTGATCGCCAGCACGGTCACAAGGATCGCCACGCCGGGGAAGGTCACGACCCACCAGGCGCGCAGGATGAACTCGCGCGCTTCGGCCAGCATCGTGCCCCATTCAGGTGTAGGTGGCTGCGCCCCCATTCCCAGAAAGCCCAAGGCCGCGGCATCAAGGATCGCGGTCGAGAATGACAGCGCGGCCTGCACGATGATCGGCGCGAGGCAGTTGGGCAGCACGGTGACAAACATCAGCCGTAAGATCCCTGCCCCCGCCACGCGGGCCGAGGTCACGTAATCCTTTTGACGTTCCGACAGCACGCTGGCGCGGGTCAGGCGCACATAGTGGGGCTGCAACACAATCGCGATGGCGATCATCGCGTTGGTCAGCGACGGCCCGAGGATCGCCACCAGCACCAGCGCCAGCAGCAGAGACGGGAACGCCAGCACGATGTCCATGACACGCATGATGATGCTGTCGACCCATTTGGGCGCAAAGCCCGCGATCAGCCCGATGATGATCCCGCCGGTCGCCGCGATAGAGACAACGACGACCCCCACAAAGAAGGAATAACGCGCGCCCACAATCAGACGCGACAGCATATCGCGCCCGAGCGGATCGGTGCCCAGGATATGGGTCCAGGTGCCGCCCTCTTGCCATGCGGGGGGCTGTAGGGTGGCGGCGCGGAATTGCTCTGTCGCGTCATGGGGGGCGACCCACGGACCGAAGAGGGCCAGAAAGGCAAAGACCGCAAAGATCCATAGCCCGATGACAGCGCCGCGGTTTTCGCGGAAGTAGAACCAGAATTCGCGCAAGCGGCCCGGACGTTCCTGGACCATTGCGGCTTCGGCAGAGAGTGCGTCGTCCATGTTATCGCTTTCTGATTTTGGGGTTGATGACGCCGTAAAGCATGTCGACGGTCAGGTTCACGACCATCACCATCACAGCAATCAGCAGCAGCCCGCCCTGAACCACGGGGTAATCGCGGCGGAAAATACTATCGACCATCCACTTGCCGATGCCCGGCCAGCTAAAGATGGTTTCGGTCAGGATCGCACCGGCCAGCAATGTGCCGACCGACAGACCAATCACGGTGATCACGGGGATCAGCGCGTTGCGCAGGGCGTGGATGCCGTTGATCCGCCCCGGAGACATGCCCTTGGCGCGGGCGGTGCGGATGTAATCCTCGCCCAGAACCTCCAACATGGCCGACCGCGTCTGGCGTGCGATCACGGCCAGCGGGATTGTCCCCAGCACGATCGTTGGCAGAACGAGATGGCGCACCGCTGACAGGAACGCCCCCTTCTGACCCGACGCCAGACTGTCGATCAGCATAAAGCCGGTGGGGTTGGGGAAGTAATACAGCAGATCAATCCGCCCCGACACAGGCGTCCATTGCAGGTTGCCCGAAAAGACGATGATCAGCAGCAGCGCCCACCAGAAGATCGGCATCGAATAGCCCACCAGCGCCGTGGACATCAGCGCCCGGTCAAAGAATTTGCCCCGGTTCACCGCCGCGATCACCCCCGCCGGAAGGCCAAGGGCGATGGCAAAGATCATCGCGCAGACCGCCAGCTCAAGCGTGGCGGGGAAGAGCGTAAAGAATTCGTCGAACACCGGGCGCTTGGTGACAAAGCTATTGCCCAGATCGCCCTGCAGCACGCCGGTCAGATAATCCCAGAATTGCACATAGATCGGCTGGTCATAACCGAATTGTTTGGCCAGTTGGGCATAGCGTTCATCAGAGATGCCGCGCTCGCCCGCCATCACCTGGATCGGGTCGCCAGGCAGCGCGCGGATGAACCCGAAGGAGATCAGCGTCACCCCGATGAAAGTCGGGATGAACGTCAGCAGTCGTCCCAGAACATAGTTCAGCATTTTATCACCATCAGCTCTTTGGGGAAGTTGGTCAGCGTTTCATAGCCGTCGTCGGTAATCAGCACGTCATCTTCGATGCGCACGCCGAAATTTCCGATCTCGTAGAGGCCGGGTTCATTGGTGTAAACCGTTCCGGCGGGTAAAGTCATGTGATTGCCCCGCATGATATAGGGGGCCTCGTGGACCTCGCGGCCCAGACCGTGGCCGGTCTTGGTGCGGATGCGGTCCCCATAGGGCGAGGCTTCCAGCACAGAGATCACGGCATCGTCGATGCCATGCGCGGTCACCCCCGCGCGGGTCACGGCAAGCCCTGCCATATTGGCGCGCAGCACGGTGTCATAGACATCGCGCCCCTCGTCGGTGACGTGATCCAGAAAAACGGTGCGGGTGATGTCGGCGGCAAAGCCGTTCTTGCGCGCGCCAAAGTCCAGCAGCAGCGCATCGCCCGCCTTGACGGCGTAATCCTCGCGCGCATGGGCATGGGGCCGGGCCGAGCCATCCGCGGCGGCCACGATGGGACCAAAGGACAGGTCATCCGCCCCTTCCGCGAAAAGCGCCTGCACCAGCGTCTGTTCGATCTGCTTCTCGCTCTGGCCCAGTTTGACGCTGTCCAGCGTGCGTTGGAGGGCGCGTTCGGAAATGCCGATCGCCTCGCGCAGGGCAGCGATATCCTCGGGGGTTTTGATCATCCGCAGGGCAGAGATTTCGCGTTCGGCGTCGGTGATGGTCAGATCGGGCTGTGCATCTTTGAACGCATGGTGCACGAACACGCGCATCACCTGCCCTTCGACCGCCAGCGACGAGATCCCCAAATGCTGCGTCAGCGCGACAAATGCATCGCCATAGCCGGTCTGGTCGCGCCAATCAAACACCGCGCCGTCAAAGCCGACCGTGTCCCAGCTGCCCAGTTCAAGGTTCGGCAAGAGCACCGCCGCAGGTTTATCCGCAGGGATCACCAGAACAAAGGGGCGTTCGTGGCTCATGAAGCTTTGGCCGACAGCGCGCGAGAAATTGGGCCCGGGCACCAGCGCCACGGCATCGACGCCCAGATCGGCGGCCACAGCGGCATAGTCGGCAAGACGTTGAGAGAGGTTCTTTGACACGGGGGGCTTGCGCCTTTCGTTAACGTGGCCGGGGCCTAGAATAGAGGAAGGGACGGCGCGACATGCACCGTCCCCATTGCTTTGTCATCGCTGTTATTGCGACAGGCCAACCTGGTTGAAGATGTGGCCACCCAGCGGGTGCACAACATAGTTTTCAACTTCGGGGCGCATTGGCATGTAAACAACCGAATGCGCGATGGTGGCCCAAGGGGCTTGGTCCTTGAAGATTTCCTGCGCTTTTTCATACAGCGGCGCACGCTCTTCTTGTGTTGGCAGAACCTTGGCTTCCTGAACCAGCGCGTCGAATTCCTCGTTGCACCATTGTGCGCGGTTGGATTTCTCTACGCCGTCACAGCCCAGCAGAACCGCGAGGAAGTTGTCGGGGTCACCGTTGTCACCTGTCCAACCCAGCAGAACGGCACCATCGCGGTCTTTCGCTTTGGAACGCTCAAGGTATTCACCCCATTCGTAGGACACGATCTCTACGTCGACACCGACCTTCGAGAAGTCTTCCTGCATCAGCTCGGCCATACGGCGGGCATTGGGGTTATAAGGACGCTGGACCGGCATCGCCCAGATTTTCAGCGTCAGGTCGGATACGCCTTCGGCTTCCAGCGCGGCTTTCGCGGCTTCCGGATCGTATTTGTCGTCCTCGATCGCGTCGTTATAGGACCACATTGTCGGCGGCAGCGGGTTCTTGGCGATTTCGCCGGAGCCCTGGAACACCACGTCGATGATCGCTTGCTTGTCGATCGCCATGTTCAAGGCTTTACGCACATTGGCGTTGTCGAACGGAGGCATCTGCGTGTTGTATGCCAGATAGCCCACGTTCAGGCCCTCTTGCTCCATCACGACGATATCTTCGGCGTCTTTCATCGCCTGCACGTCCGCAGGGTTCGGATAGGCCATGACGTGGCATTCGCCCGCTTGTACCTTCTGGTAGCGCACGGAGGCGTCCGGTGTGATCGCAAAGATCAACGCTTCGACTTTCGCCGGGTCACCCCAGTATTCGTCGTTGCGCACGTAACGGATCACGGCGTCTTTCTGGTAGGCTTGGAAGGTGAACGGGCCGGTACCGATAGGTGCCTGGTTCAGCATTTCCGGCGTGCCGGCTTCCAGCATCGCGTCGGCATATTCCTTGGACACGATCGAGGCAAAGTCCATCGCCATGTTGGCAATGATCGGCGCTTCGGCGCGGGTCAGGTTGAACTGAACGGTGTAATCGTCAACTTTTTCGATGCTTTCGATCAGATCAGGCATCGACATCGCACCGTAGTATTCCCAGGTGCCACCCGATACTTGGTTGTAGGGGTTGTCGGCGTTGCCCTGACGGTCGAAGCTAAAGATCACGTCATCGGCGTTAAAATCGCGTGTGGGCGTGAACTCGGCGTTGCTGTGAAACTTGACGCCTTTGCGCAGCTTGAACGTCACGGTCTTGCCGTCTTCGGACACGTCCCAGCTTTCGGCCAGCGCGGGAATGGTTTCGGTGGTACCGACCTTGAATTCCGCCAAGCGGTTGTAGATCGGGTGGCTGGACGCATCAAAGGTCGTGCCTGCGGTGTACAGAGCCGGGTCAAAGCCTTCTGGCGACCCTTCCGAGCAATAGACCAGCGACTGCGCCTGCGCCGCAACGCCAAGCGTGCTTAGCAGCAGGCCCGTGGCCATGATATTCTTGAAAGACATTCGATTTACTCTCCTAGTTGGTAAAGTGTTATCTCCCCACGGCCTCTCTGGGCCGATGAGGGCGATAGGGTTAACGCCTGAGGGGTAACATTTCGCGCGAGCTCTCTGCCGGCGCGGCCTCACTCTGTCCGATTTCCCCGGACTTATCGTATTTCATGCGACCGACCCATAAGATGCGGGCCTGCCGGTCTGTTCTGTTGGCCCAGCAATGGGGCGTGGTACCCAGATAATGCAGGCTGTCGCCCGCCGTCATCAGATACTCTCGTTCGCCAACCATCTGCGAGATCTCACCCTCAAGGATATAGATGATCTCTTCGCCAACATGGGTCACCGTTTCGGATTCATAGCCGGGCGGCACGTTCATCACATAGGATGTCATCTCGTGGCCCGCGCGTTCGGCACCGATCTGTTCATATTCAATCGACGATCCTGCCACCGCGAAACGGGGCCGTGCGGCACCGCGGGTCAGGCTGTCGACCGTGCGCGGGGTCCGCACGAAAAAATCCGCATCAACGTCAAGCGCGGCAGCGATCTGGCTGAGCGTGCCAAGCGTCGGTGTCGCGTTGCCGCGTTCCACCTGGCTCAGATAGCCCACCGACACACCGGAGGCCGACGACAGCTGCTGCAATGTCATCGCCATCCGATGACGCTGCATCCGCATGCGGTCGCCTAATCCCTCTGGCGGCGAAAGCGCCGCCGCCTGTATCGCAGTTGTTGACAAATAATCCCCCGAAGCACGCTTTGGCGTATCTTGGCGCTCAGACTGTCGCGCAACTTTGTTTACGTCAACAATAAAAATTATTGTCAGAGTGAAAACACAGCCCTTGGTCGCGACGTCACCTGACCTCTTTTACACCGGCCCCTCCCCCGAAAGCGCCCATGTGATTCTATTTATACGTGCGCATCCACGCAGTCCAGTTTCTGCACATTTTTTAGGCAAAAGCTAGAAAAACAATGCAAACCGCGCGATGAACACCTGTGCCCAGTTGCAACAATCGATCCCGCACCACACGCTTGATCTATGGCTATGTCTTTACCCCTGCTGGTGTTTACCGACCTTGATGGCACGTTGCTGTCACATAGTTCCTATCGCTGGGATGCGGCCACCCCGGCCTTGGATACATTGCGCAAAATCGGGGCCGCAGTGGTGTTGGCGAGCTCGAAAACCGCGCCCGAGATCGCAGAGATTCGCGCCGAACTGGCATGGGATCACTGCCCCGCGATCATCGAAAACGGTGCCGGTATTTTACCGCCCGACAGCACCGACATGCCCAAAACGGACAGTTACGTGCGCCTGCGCCACGCGCTCGACAGCCTGCCTGCGGAGCTGCGCGACCCGTTTTGCGGGTTCGGCGATATGACCGTGGCACAGATCGCACAGATCACCGGCCTGTCGCATAATGACGCCGCCAACGCGGCAGAACGGGCCTTTTCCGAACCCGGCATCTGGTCGGGCAGCGCCGAGTTGCGCGGCGCATTTATCGACGCCCTGCACGATCACGGCATCCATGCCCGCGAAGGGGGACGGTTTCTGACCCTCTCCTACGGGCGCACCAAAGCCGACCAGATGGCCGCGCTGACCGACGCCTTTGCGCCGCGCCATACGCTGGCGCTTGGCGATGCCCCCAATGACATAGAGATGCTGCAAGCAGCCGAGTTTGGCGTCATTGTCGCCAACCCGCACCGCGACTCCCTGCCCCCGCTGCCCGGTGAGGACACCGGCAGGATCACCCGCACCACGCTCCCCGGCCCTGCCGGATGGAACGGTGCCGTGCTGGACCTGATCGCGCGGCTTAACCTGAACTAAGGAATGACAACGCATGGCTGATTTTCATCAAAACGGGAATATCGCGACCCTGCACAATCTGCGCACCCGCTCGCTGGACGAAATGACCTACGAGCTCGAGACGTTCGCCCAGACCCGCAAAATGGCGCTGATCCTGCCCTGCCTCTACTCCGAGCTAGAGACCGAGGCGATGCCCCGCATTCTGGCAGAGCTGTCCAAGGTCACCTATCTGCACCGCATCATCATCGGTCTGGACCGCGCGGACGAGGCACAGTTCCGCCATGCGAAAGAGTTCTTCAAGGGCCTCAACCAGAACCACATCGTGATCTGGAACGACAGCCCGCGGATGCTGGCGCTTGGCGCGCAGCTCAAAGACATGGGCCTCGCCCCCGCCGAACAAGGCAAGGGCAAGAACGTCTGGTCCTCGCTCGGCTATCTGATCGCCTGTCAGGACAGCGCGGTGATGGCGATCCATGATTGCGATATCGTGACCTATACCAACGACCTGCTGGCGCGGCTGATCTATCCCGTCGCCAATGCGAATTTCCCCTATCAGGTCGCCAAAGGCTATTACGCGCGGGTGGGCAGCGACAAGCTGAACGGGCGGGTCACGCGGCTGCTGGTCAGCCCGCTGCTGATCGCGCTGAAAAAGGTCGTGGGCGACCGTGACTATATCGATTACCTGCGCGCCTTCCGCTATCCGCTCTCGGGTGAATTTGCCATGCGCACCAATATCTTGCCCGATCTGCGCATCCCCTCCGACTGGGGGCTGGAGATCGGCGTGCTGTCAGAGGCATGGCGCAACCTCGCGCCGAAATCGGTCTGTCAGGTCGAAATCGCCGACGACTATGACCACAAGCACCAAGATCTGAGCGAGGCCGACGCTGATGCGGGGTTGAACCGCATGTCCACCGACATCTGCAAGGCGATTTTCCGCAAGCTGGCGGCAGACGGCACGGTGTTCACGCCCAATGTCTTTCGCACGCTCAAGGCGACCTATTATCGCTGTGCGCTCGACCTGCTGGATGCCTATTACAACGACGCCAAGATGAACGGACTCAGCATTGACCGCCACAAGGAAGAACGCGCGATCGAGCTTTTTACCGAGAATATCATGCGGGCGGGACACTTCTTTCTCGATAACCCGCACGAGACACCCTTTATACCCACGTGGAACCGCGTCCACGCCGCCGCGCCCGAGTTCCTTGCCAATCTGCGCGAGGCCGCCGCAGCGGATGACGCAGAATACAACTAGCTGAGGGCCGCGCGGGCAGCAGGGTCAGAACCGGTTGGTGATCCACATGCATTGATAGGGGGCCAGCGTGATGTGATCCGCACTGGCGTCAATCAAATCACCGCTGATCAGGTCCTGCCAGGGTTGATCCTCGATCAGGTTCAGTGCCGCCGCCGAAATCCCGACAGAGGCGTCGCTGACGTTGTGCAGCGCAAAGATCGACTGTTTGCGGTCCAGACTTTGCCGCCACACGCCGAACACGCGGTCATCTTGCAGGTTCACGGTGAATTGCGTCGCATTGGGGTGAAACGCCTTTTGCTTCTGCCGCACCTTTAGCCGCGCCGACAGATCGCCCAAGACGCGCGCCGGCGCGCTGGACCCATCGGCCAGCTGGTCGCGCAAGCTCGGATAATCCCATCGGTGTCGGTTGATCGCGCGGCTCATCCCGCGATGTTCGACCTGCGCGTGATCATTGGGCGTCGCCAGCATGGCGTGGATGTAGAAGGCGGGTATCCCCTCCAGCGACATGACGATGGTCTGCGAACAGATGAACCGCGCATGATGATGGTCATCCGCGCCCTTAAAGGTCCGCGACAGCGCGTCGTAAAAGGTCGTGTTCAGCTCGTACGGGCTTTGCCCGCCGTCGGGCAGGCTGCGCATCGATACCAACCCGCCGACCTGTAGCACCGTATCAATGACCTGTTGTTTTTCATCCTCGGGCAGCAACCCTTCGGCGGGGCGCATGCCGATGCCGTCGTGACTGGCGGTAAAGTTCAGATAGGCGCAACCCATGGGGGCCGGCGGCATCGTACGTTGCCAGCGCCTCAGATGCGCCCCATTGCCCGACATCATCGCATGCAAGATCAGCGGCGGCAGCGGGAAATTATAGATCGCATGGGCCTCGTCCCCTGCCCCGAAATAGCTGAGGTTTTCAGCCTTGGGCACATTGGTTTCGGTCAGCAGGATGATCTTTTCCGGCGCATAGTCGCACAGCAAACGCATCAGCCGGATAATGGCATGGGTTTGCGGCAGGTGGATCGACGGGGTGCCGATCTGCTTCCACAAGAACGCCACCGCATCCAGCCGGATGATCTGCACGCCATTATCCACATGCAGGCGGATGATACGCAAAAACTCGAGCAGCACCTCGGGGTTGCGGAAATCAAGGTCGATCTGGTCATGGCTGAAAGTGCACCAGACGTGGCGCGGGCCGCTTGAGGTTTCTACCTCTTGCAACAGCGGCGTCGTGCGCGGGCGCACCACCTCGCGCAGATCATCCTTCGGCGAGGCTTCGAAAAAGAACTTGTCATAGGGGGGCTGCCCCTGACGGTAGGCGTTGAACCAGTTCCCCTGGCTCGACACATGGTTCAGCACCAGATCGGACATCAGCGTGAAATCGGCGGCGATGCGGTTGATATCAGGCCAATCCCCAAGCTGCGGGTTCACCGCGCGAAAATCGGACACGGCAAACCCGTCGTCAGAGGTATAGGGGAAGAACGGCAGGATATGCACGCTGTTCAATGTGCCGCGCAGGTAGCGATGCAAGAAGTCGTTCAACAAATCCAGCGGCTTATGCGCCCCGTCCACGATCGAGTTGCCATAGGTGATCAGCAGCGCGTCACGTTCCGACCAAAGCGTATTGCCGGCAATCCGGCCTCTTTTGCGGCGGGTTGTCCCCTCGGGCCAGAAGGCATCAAGGACCATGCTAGCCAGGATGTCGGCATCCAGATCGGGATAGACCTCTGCCAACACCGCGCTGAGCCGAGAGCCGAGAGAACGGGCACTGTCCGTCATGATGTCCTGCCTTGCCTGAATATCCTTTCCCAAAACCCTAACGCAGGCGCGCGCGTGTGACGAGCAGCCAAAAGCGGTGCCCCCATAATCCTGTCGCCACAGCCCCCTGCGGCGCGTTTTGAGGCAAGCTGCACAATCTTGAAGCATTGCGCAGATTGAACGCCCGCAGTTCGACAGGCCACCATTTTATGACGCGTACCAAAGCCAGCACGCCCAGCGCACGCCGTCATCTACTGCAGCGCGTGTGGTTTCTCCCTCCGCTTCTGCATAGCGTCTGACACAGTTTCACCGTGCACCGTGTGCCGCGCACGCCCAGCTTGCTTAGAGCGGTAAAGCGCCGCATCAGCGTCCGACAGGACATCTTCGGCTACGACGTCCTGCCCCGCTTTGACCCCTATGCTGCCGATGCTGGCAGAGATTTGGCACGCCGCGCCATCAAATTTGATCGGCTGTTCCAGTCGCGTGATAATCCGTTCGGCGACCTGTGCCAGATGCGCGCTGCCGGCAACCCCTGGCAGCAGCAGGGTAAATTCGTCACCGCCGACGCGGGCGACGGTGTCGATGTCCCTTGTTGCCTCCACCATGATCCGGGCCGCGGTTTGCAACACGTGATCCCCCGCTGCATGGCCCAGGCTATCGTTCACCGCCTTGAAGTAATCCAGATCGATCTGCATCACGGCAAACCCCTTGTCCCCCGCGATAAGCCGCGACAGCACGTGATCCATCGCGCGCCGGTTTTTCAAGCCGGTCAACGTATCGGTAAACGCTTGCTCCTCCGCCGCGATCTTTGCGATCTCAAGCTTCTGGTTCAGCGCACGCGACGCCGCCATCGCCGCCGATTTCGCCTCCATCAGATAAAGCATCTCGACCGCGAGGTCGGTCGGCGCGAAATCGGCATTGCTCAGGCGATGGGTGCGGACGCCGTTCAGGATCGATATCCCGAACGACAGGTTTATCAGACAGTCGGTTTCCGAGCTTTCCATCTGTTCGGTGCCACAAGACAGCGGGACCAGAACCCCCTTAAAAATCTGCTCGGGCCGGTCGTGCAACGCCAGATGCAGCTTGCGCCCCGCCATTGGGCGAATTTGCGCAATACTGTCGGCCATATTCGGTCGGCGCATGACAAACTGGTCGAAAAAATTGCTCCCGATCCAAGTGCCACGATGGCGCAGTTTGTGGATGGTGGGGCCCACATGCCGGATACGTCCGCAGGGCTGCACGATCACATGCATCGGGCATAGCACATCTAATGCCGCCTCATAAGCTGCCCCTACTGTCACCCGCGTGCACCCAGATCAAAGCTGCGCCCCTGCGCGTAGTGCCGGTCAATAATCGTGACGGCAATCACCTCCCCCTCCGGTGGGGCGGCTTTGCAATCGAGCAGAGCCAATGTGCCATAGTCATCCGCGATCACCCGCATCACGCCCATCATCACATAGCCAAAGCCTTGCACTTTCCCGCGACAGGTGAGCGTAAAGCGCCAGTCATCAAGCTGCGCGACCTCCATCTGGGGCAGTTGCAGGTCTTCCACGGCGAGGGTGGCACGTTCTGGCAAATCGTTGAGAGAATGCAAGAACTCTTCAAAATCGTCGCCGCCAAAGCGCAGCAAGCGCCGCACGCCTTCGCGGTCGGGGTTGGACACAAGCCAGGCACCCAGATCTTCCAGAAGATCGGGGATCGCGCGTTTCATCACGGCAGACAGGCGGTTGATAACCCGCGGCGTGATGGCATCGTCATAGGTGAGCATCGGTTCGAAATCCGCCGTGCCCATAACGGCACAAAGATCGGCGCGCAGGGCGACCTGCGCCCAGACACGGTGGCCAAAGCTATCCAGCACGAACCGTTGGATCGTATGGTTGATCAGCCCCTGCATCGCGCCCCTTTCCGCCGTTTCACGGGGAAGATGGCGGATGGGAGTTAACAAAGACCGAAGGCTAAACCTCCGACGCGGCGGAATGCGCTTTGGTTTTGTCTTAAATGCAATCTA
This sequence comes from Sulfitobacter sp. UBA4523, assembly GCF_002388305.1. Taxonomy (NCBI): domain Bacteria; kingdom Pseudomonadati; phylum Pseudomonadota; class Alphaproteobacteria; order Rhodobacterales; family Roseobacteraceae; genus Sulfitobacter; species Sulfitobacter sp. UBA4523. The sequence continues at coordinate 7,433 of NZ_DGMH01000044.1, read as the reverse complement.
GCTGTCAGCCCTGCGGGTCATGCCTCTGCCCGTCCAGCCACGCGGGCAGATGGCCGATGTCGGGCAGAACCACATCGGCGGCCCCTTCTAGGTCCTGACGTGTGGCCAGCCCCGTCAGCACCGCAACGCAGGCCATACCCGCCGCACGGCCCGCCGCCATATCGTGCAGGCTATCCCCGATCATCGCGACTTCCGACGGGTCCACCCCCACGGCTTTGGCAAACGCCATGAGCTGCCCGGGCGTGGGCTTAGCACCGTGGCCGCTATCGAAACCTGCGATAAAGTCAAAATACCCGGTCACCCCCGCGCCGCCCAAATGCGCGCGGGCGGGCGCCTCGGCGTCATTGGTGGCGACGCCAAGCACCAGCCCGCGTGCCTTGAACGCCTCTAGCAAGGCAACCAGCGGCACCGCCTCTGCCTGAGGGGCGTTTTCGGCCTCGTGGTTCAGCAGGTCCAAGAGATCCGTCTTCGCCATCTCGACCACATGGGGGGCCAGCGCATCTACGACCTCCCCCGGTGTGCCCGCAATAACGATACTGTCGGGCGAGAATCTCTGCGTCCCGTAATCAAAGCCGATCTGCTGCCCCAGCAAAGCCGCTCTCTCTCCGTCTCCCTTGCTGATCCGGGTCAGAAAAGCATTGGCCCATGCCTCCCATGTGGCGGCGAAGTCGAACAGGGTTCCGTCTTTGTCAAACAGCAAGGCTTTGATCATTTTCAGGTCCAATTCATCTGCGCGCCGCCGGGAAGCGACTGACGGGCTTGCATGATACGATCGTAAGGGATGTTCACCGTATCACAAAACCCCGTGACCCAGGCGTCATCCATCATGATGAAATCCAGCACTGCGCCAAGAAACACCGGATCACCGGCCTGCGTGCGCAGATCTTCGGCAGATGCGCCCGTTGATCCCATAAAGGTGGGCATCAGGTCTTCGTTCGCGGCCAGCCAGGCTAATGCCTGCAGGGCGACCGTCTCGGCGGCATCTTGCTTCATCATATTAATTTCCATCACGGTTTCCCAAACGAAACCCTTTGTTAACCAATCACGGCAACAAAGGGCGCTTAAGCCAGTTACACGTGAGTGGAGAATGAAGACAAGTGCCCGGTAAAGTCCTGATTGTGGATACGGTTGCGACCAACCGCATCGCGTTGAAAACCAAACTCACGTCCGCCTCCTACGAGGTATGGCAGGCGTCCACCGTGGCCCAGGCGGTCGACATCTCGCGCCGGTCGGGGCCTGATTTGGTCATCACGGCGCATCATCTGGACGGGCAGGATGCAACGGCCCTATGCGCCATGCTCGCGGGGTCGCCGCGGACATCACGGATACCTGTCTTTGCCTTGGCCGAGGGCGGTGGCGGGGCGCTGTGTTTGCACCTGCTGGCGAATGGCGCACAGGAAGCGATGGTCAAACC
>NZ_DGMH01000044.1:4145-5813 GCF_002388305.1 Sulfitobacter sp. UBA4523 | reverse complement strand
CCCGCCCGGGCACGTTCCAGATCGTCAGCCATGACAAGGCAGAGACACAGGTGCATGTCACCCAGCTACGCAAACGTTTGCGGGGGGCTGTCAGCCAGACGACCATCCGCGACGCGTTGACCGGTATCCGGCAGAACGCGCTGCCCGATGTCTTCATCCTGACCCTGACCGGTGTCGAAACGCGCGACGAGGCGCAACTGCGCCTGATCTCGACCCTGCGGGCGAATACGACGACGCGGCACTGCGGTATTCTTGTGCTCCAATCGCGCCCCCACCCCGCCGGTGCCGCCCATGCGCTGGATCTGGGGGCCGACGACCTGATGCAGCATGGCTTTGATGTCGATGAACTTTCGCTGCGGCTGACCGGGCTCCTGGCGCGCAAACAGCAGGGTGACACGATCCGGCGTGATGTCGATACACGCCTGCGCGAAGCGGTTTTTGATCCGCTGACAGGAATCTACAACCGCCGGCACGCCCTGTCAGAGGTCGCGCGGCTGGCCGTGCGCACCCGCCGCAAAGGGATACCGCTGGCCGTGATGCTGGCAGACATAGACCACTTCAAACGGGTGAATGACGCTTTCGGCCACGCCTCGGGGGACGCCGTGTTGATCGAAACCGCACGCCGGTTGAAATCATGCCTGCGCCCGCTCGACGTTGCCGCCCGCATCGGAGGGGAGGAATTTTTGCTCATCCTCCCGGGCATCACAGAGGCAGAGGCCACCCGGATGGCCAAACGCATATGCGAAGCCTACCGCACGACGCCATTTACCATCCCCGCCAGCGCGCAGCCTATCCATGCGACGATCAGCATCGGGCTATGTACCGCACAGCCTGAAACCAGCGACGCCTTCCCCGCCCCACTTGATGCCTCGGCCATCGCGGCAGAGTTGATCGACCGCGCGGATCAAGCTTTATACAGTGCGAAACACCGCGGGCGCGATCGCGTCGGTCTGATCAGGTCAGCGGCGTGAAATCATCCTCTCCCCACGGTTGCAAAGCCGGAAAAATGCCGCCACTCTCGCCGCGATATGCTTGCACATTCGGGGCGTATCCCCCTGATCCTCGACAAAGGCTTTGCCATGCTGCCCGATAAACCGATGACCGGTATTGCCATGATGCTTGGCTTTTGCATCGTTGCCCCTGTGGGTGATGCAATTGCGAAACTGCTGGGGTCCTCCGTGCCGCTGGGTCAGGTCGTGTTCATCCGCTTTGCCGTGCAGTTGCTGATCTTGCTGCCGCTCGTGCTGCTGACGGGCAGGCCGCTGGCGATGCGGGGCCGAACGCTGTGGCTCGCCTTTGTGCGCACAGTGCTGCATGTCATCGGGATCGCGATGATGTTCACCGCGCTGAAATACCTGCCGCTGGCCGATGCGGTGGCGATTATCTTTGTCATGCCCTTCTTTATGCTTCTGCTCGGCAAATACGTGCTGGGGGAAGAGGTCGGCACCCGTCGGCTTCTCGCCTGTATCGTTGGCTTTTGCGGCACACTGCTGGTGGTGCAACCCAGCTTTGCCGAGGTGGGCTGGCCCGCATTGCTGCCCGTTGGCGTAGCGCTGAACTTTGCGCTGTTCATGCTGGTGACACGGCAGATCGCGAAACACACCGACCCGATCAGCCTGCAAACGGTCAGCGGGTTTATGGCTGTGGTGATCCTGCTGCCCTTGCTGT
>NZ_DGMH01000044.1:0-4041 GCF_002388305.1 Sulfitobacter sp. UBA4523 | reverse complement strand
TGGGGCAAACCGTAGCGGTGCCCGCCTTGGGCTGGCGCGTCCCTGACGCAAACGCCTGGATGCTGCTGATCGCAATCGGCGTCCTTGGCAGCGTGGCCCATCTGCTGATGACATGGTCCTTGCGCTACGCCCCCTCGGCCACGCTGGCACCGATGCAATATCTCGAAATTCCCGTGGCGACGCTGGTCGGGTTGATCGTCTTTGGCGATCTGCCCAATGCGCTGGCGGCGCTCGGGATGGGGATCACCATGGCCGCCGGTCTCTATATTATTCTGAGGGAGCGGGCCACGCAGCGGCGTCTGGCTGCAGCAGCGATTGTGCAACCTGCGGAATGAGCACCCTGGGCACCATCACCAACGCAGCGGGACGATCCACCCTAAGGGTCGCGGGCCCCGTCGCACGGTTCGATGTCCCCAACCGCCCCAGCGGCGAAAGCTCTAGCCCGTCAAGCGGCCACTCAAGCCCGCTGCTTTCCCCGTGGACCGCCGCCAGCGGGTATATCGACACCACATCCCCCGCCCGTGTCGGCAGATCAAGCCGGGGCGGCGCGAGGAAAATCACCTGCTCTCCGGCGATGAGCAGGCAACGTTGGTGCGGATGCCGCGCCAGAGAGCTCAGGGCAGCAAGCTGATGGTCCACGCGCCCGCCCGAAAACCCCACCGCCACGATCAACGGCGCGGCCACCGACCGCAGCGCCTTGTCGAAATCGGTGGTTTCCTGCTCTGCCAGTTTGAACTGCCGTGCGAGCGGGATCTGCAACAGGGTCTCGGGCGTGACAGAATCGAAATCCCCCACCAGCGCCGCGATCTCTACGCCTGCGTCGCGAGCCAGATTTGCCCCGCCATCGACCGCCACACACATCGGGGCAAGCTGCAACGCCTCGTTCAGGTCGTTCGGACCGGGCTGCCCGCCCCCGATGACGGTGACAGGGCTGCGGCTTGCCACAATGGTTGTTTTCACGCGGTTTTACCTCAAATTGGAAACAATGCCGCAATTTTGACATTAAATGATACGTTGCAGGGCACAGATTCGAGCCGAATTGGTCTTGAACCTTATGGTAAACAGTAAGCTGCAAATAGGCAGAGGACGACCATCCGATGATGAATAACAACAAAATTCTGACGGTCTCATACGGCACTTTCTCGTGCACGTTGGAAGGCTTTGACGATTCATTCGGCACCATGAAGGCCATCGCAGAGTATTTCCGCGACCTGTCGTCGGAGGATCGGTATTTCGGTGCAGAACCCGCACAGCCCGATGCGGAGATGCTGGCCCATATCGCCCAGAAAGAAATCTCGCGCCGCGTCGAAGCGCGCCAGCAGGACGGTCAGATCGTCCTGAGCGCGCAGACCCCAGAAGAACCCGCAGCGCCAGCGCAGCCCGCCCCTGCGCCTGAAGCCGCCGAAACACCCAAGGCTCCTGCCGCACCGCAGCCGCAGGTCAGCAGCACGGCTGCCGGTCCGTCGGTGGTGTCGACCTCCTTCGCGCCGCGCCGGCCCAAGGAAATCTCTGCCTATTATGACGCCTACCGCATCAACGCGCTGAAATCTGCCGAGCCAGAGGCCGCACCCGCGCCTCAGGCCGAAGCCGCCGCACTGCGCGACGAGGTGGTCAGCCGTGATGTTGCCGCGCCAAAGCCCGAAGCCACGCAAGCCGAAGCGGCCCCTGCATCTGCGGCCCCCGCCCCCGAGGTGGATATCGTCCCCGGTCAACCCGACGAAGATGTCGAAGCGTTTTTCGCCGATAGCCCGCGCAACGAGGTGACCGTCGACGAACAAGACGCCGAAATCCAGCCCGTTGCGGCCCCTGTCGTTGATAGCATCGCGGCCAAACTGCAGCGCATCCGCGCCGTGGTCGCCAATCAGGACGCCCCCGCCGCACCGCAGCCTCAGGTCTTTGACGACGAGGACACAATCGACGCCGAAGACAGCACCGACGATGTCATCGCGGACGCGATCAACGACATCCAAGGCGCGCTGGACGCCGACGATACGGTCGAAGACATCGCACAATCCTCCGACCTCGAAGCTGAAGCAGAAGAAGACGTTGCCGCTGCACAAGAGAGTGAAGAACAGCACGAAGATGTTGCGGCTGATGAAGTGGAAGAAGCTGACGCCGCGCAGGTTGACGCTGACGAAACCGGTGAAGCCAAAGAAGACACAGCGCCTCGTGGTCGCGTGCTCAAGGTCAAACGCGCCGACATCGACCGTGCCATCGCCGAAGGCGAGCTGGAAGAGGTCGAAGAAGACGCGCCTGCGGTTCTCGAAGAGCCTGAAAAACCCGCCCTGCGTATCCAGCGCGACCCCGAATCGACGCTCTCTGACGAGGATGAAGAAGATCTGGCCCGCGAGCTGGCCGAGCTTGAGGCAACATTATCCTCCGCCGCTGCCGACACGCTGACCGACGCGCCTGAGGACGCCGAAGAAGCCGTCGCCGATGAGGACGACGCGCCCGAAGAAGAGACCGCCGAGGAAGATTCGCAGGAAGACACGGCCCAAGAAGAAACCCAAGACATTGATGTTTCCGAGGATGACGCCGAAGAGGCACAGGCCGAGGTCCAAGCCGACACCGCGGCAGAGCCCGAAGCCGAAGCCCCCAAAGCCGCCCCACAACGCCGCAGCCTGCCAACGCTCGACGCGGACAGCGGCCCGGATATGAACCGTCTGCTGGCGGAAACCGACAACCAGATGGACGAACCCGAAGCCGCTACACGCCGCGACGCGATCACCCATCTGCGCGCCGCCGTAGCCGCGAAAAAGGCCGATATGGCCCTTGGTGCGCCCGATGCTGCGGAACGCGAAAACAACGCCTACCGCAGCGATCTGGCCGAGGTGGTCAAACCGCGCCGCCCCGCGTCTACCACGGCCCGCACCGAACGCCCCGCCGAACCGCGCCCTGCCCCGCTGAAACTGGTAGCGGCACAGCGGATCGACACGGACCAGCCGCGCAATGTGGCCCCCGTACGCCCCCGCCGCGTGGCCGCAGTGGCCCCCGCGCCGGTGCCGCAAGCCGGTGGCTTTGCCGAGTTCGCCGAGGAAATGGGCGCGACCCAGCTTCCCGACCTGCTGGAGGCGGCCGCGGCCTATATGGCCTTTGTCGAAGGCATGGACGATTTCTCGCGTCCGCAGTTGATGAACACCGTCCGCCAAGGCGGTGCCGAGGATTTCAGCCGCGAGGAAGGTCTACGCTCCTTCGGTCAGCTGCTGCGCACTGGCAAGCTGCAAAAGCTGGAAGGTGGCCGCTTCAAGGCCTCCGAACAGATCGGGTTCCAGCCGGATGCACGCGCCGCTGGCTAAGCGGGCAAAACATGACAACCGAAACGAAAAACGGCCCCCGAGGGGGCCGTTTTTTTATGCGATAATGATGGTGTGCAAGCCTATACGACGTGCAGGCGAAACGGGTTATTCTGCGTCGTGATCCGCGTTCGGGTCAGCCTGACCGATCCCCTTGAACACAAATTTGAACGGGATCGCCCAGACCACGCCAAGCGCGATATAGATCACCAGTTCGATCCAGAAGGGTGGCCGGTCAAACAGCGACACGGTGACCACCGCCGCAATGATATAGAGCGGCAGCCCAATCAGCAGAATGACCAGCGCCCACCGGCGACGTGCTTTATATCCAAGGGCCATCATGTCGTCCTTTCATCACGTGCCAAGGGCCCCGAAGGGCCCCGGCGTGTCAGATCAATCGGCGAAGGGGTCGGTGACCAGAATCGTGTCTTCCCGCTCTGGCGAGGTGGACAGCAGCGCCACGGGGCACTGGATCAGCTCTTCGACGCGGCGCACATATTTGATCGCGTTCGCGGGCAGATCGGCCCAGCTGCGCGCGCCTTCGGTGCTTTCGGACCAACCGGGCATTTCCTCGTAGATGGGGGTGCAGCGGGCTTGCTGGTCGGCCGCTGTGGGCAGATAGTCCAATTGCGCCCCGTCCAGCTCGTAGCCGGTGCAGATCTTGAGCGTTTCAAACCCGTCCAGCACGTCCAGTTTCGTGAGCGAGATGCCGGTGACGCCGCTGGTCGCGCAGGTCTGGCGCACCAAA
>NZ_DGMH01000006.1:4433-4829 GCF_002388305.1 Sulfitobacter sp. UBA4523 | reverse complement strand
AGCACGTTGCCCAGTTCGATATGCGCGTTATAGCCGACGAAGACCGCCGCCAGACCCACAAGGCTGTGCATCGCGGCAACCAGTTCGGGCATCTGCGTCATCTGCACTTTTGTCGCCAGTTGATAGCCGATGGCACCGCCACCCGCGATCAGGATCAGCGACAGCAGCCAGAAGCCGGCCCCCGGCCCGATCAATGTCGCAGCCACGGCCAAAGCCATGCCCACGATCCCGTACCATACCGCGCGCTTGGCGCTTTCCTGACCCGACAGCCCGCCAAGGCTGAGGATGAAGAGGATGGCGGCGACTACGTAAGCCGCTGTTGTAAAACCAAAATCCATTTACCTGAACCCTTTACGATTTTTGGAACATGGCAAGCATGCGCCGTGTCACGAGGAA
>NZ_DGMH01000006.1:318-4324 GCF_002388305.1 Sulfitobacter sp. UBA4523 | reverse complement strand
ATGCGCCGTGTCACGAGGAAGCCACCAAAGATGTTGATCCCGCACATAAAGACCGACAGCGCGGCCAGAATAATCACCAGGAACGACCCGGACCCGATCTGCATGACCGCCCCCAGAATGATGATCGACGAAATCGCATTGGTCACAGCCATCAGCGGTGTGTGCAGACTGTGTGCCACACCCCAGATCACCTGGAAGCCGATAAACACGGAGAGCACGAATACGATAAAGTGCTGCATAAAGCTGGCCGGCGCGACCAGACCCACCGCCAACAGCAGCACGCCACCGATGGCCAGCAGGCCGACCTGATTGCGGGTTTGTGCCTTGAACGCGGCCACTTCGTTTGCGCGTTTCTCTTCCGCTGTCAGCTCTTTCGGCTTGTCTTTCTTCGGAGCCGCCGCAATCGCTGCCACTTTCGGTGGCGGCGGTGGGAAGGTGACTTCCTTGTCATGGGTGATGGTCGCCCCACGGATCACGTCGTCTTCCATGTTGTGGTTGACCACACCGTCTTTTTCCGGCGTCAGATCGGTCATCAGGTGACGGATATTGGTCGCATAAAGCGTCGAGGCCTGCGTTGCCATCCGGCTGGGGAAATCGGTGTAGCCGATGATGGTCACGCCATTCTCGGTCACGATTTTCTCGTCCATCTTGGTCAGCTTGCAGTTGCCACCCTTTTCCGCCGCCAGATCGACGATCACCGAACCGGGCTTCATCGCTGCGACCATATCTTCGGTCCACAGCTCAGGCGCTTCGCGGTTGGGGATCAGAGCGGTGGTGATGACGATATCGACCTCGGGGGCCAGCTCGCGGAACTTGGCCAGCTGCGCCTCGCGGAATTCAGGCGAGGAAACAGAGGCATAGCCACCGGAGGCAGAGCCGTCCTGCTGCTCTTCCTCGAAATCGAGGTAGACAAACTCGGCCCCCATCGATTCAACCTGTTCGGCCACTTCTGGACGCACGTCAAAGGCCAGCGTGATCGCGCCAAGGGATGTGGACGTGCCGATCGCGGCCAGACCGGCAACACCGGCACCGACAACCAGAACCTTCGCCGGAGGCACCTTGCCCGCCGCCGTGATCTGGCCGGTGAAGAACCGCCCAAAGTTGTTGCCTGCCTCGATCACCGCACGGTAGCCCGCGATGTTAGCCATGGACGACAGCGCATCCATTTTCTGCGCGCGGCTGATCCGGGGGATCATCTCCATCGCGACGACAGTGGTGCCTTTCTCGGCCGCCTCTTTCATCTTGGCCTCATCGGCCACAGGGCTGAAGAAAGAGATCAGCGTCTGGTCGGACCGCAGCATCGCCATTTCTTCGGTGTTGGGGACGCGGACCTTGGCCACGACATCCGCCGTCTCCCAAAGCTCGGCCGCCGTGTCGATCACCTCTACCCCGGCTTCGACATACTTATCGTTGGAAAAACCAGCCGCCTCGCCTGCGCCAGCTTCGATCATACAGCTATGACCAAGCTTTTGCAGCTGCAGCGCTGATTCCGGAGTCATCGCAACGCGATTTTCCCCTTCAAATGTTTCTTTTGGCGTCCCGATCTTCAATCCAGAGTCCCCCGTTTGTGCTTCTACGCCCAGTGTGGCGCAATAATATTACCCAGAGCGATAGCGCTTGGGTTCCTATAGTACAAGAGACGGACATAATTAGAACAGCGTTTTGCAGCGTCAATAGCGCTAACAACCCGATTTTTAGGTTTACGACGTTGCGTGAAAACCCGCGCGCCCTTGCGCCTGCCCCCTGGTGCCGACAGCATGCCCCCCATGATGATCCATTTCATAAGGGAGAGCAGAATGGACCTACAGGGAAAACACGCGCTGATCACGGGCGGCGGCACCGGCATCGGGCTGGACATCGCGCGCGATCTGGCCGCACGGGGCGCACATGTGACCATCACTGGCCGCCGCCAAGAGGTGCTGGACGAGGTCGCAGGCGATAACATGACCGGCATGGCAATGGACGTGCGCAGCGAGGAAGACGTGGTCGCCAAGATCGCCGCCGCCGTCAAAGCCCACGGTCCGATCCAGATCTGCATCCCCAACGCCGGCATCGCCGAGGGCAAGGCCGTGCATAAGACCGACATGGAATTCTGGCGCAATATGATGTCGACCAATCTCGACGGTGCCTTTCTGACCATCCGCGAATCGTTGAAAACCATGCGCGATACCGACTGGGGCCGCGTCATCGCGATCTCTTCGATGGCGGGCCTGAAGGGGCTTCCCGGGGCGGCGGCCTATTCGGCGTCGAAACACGGGATGATCGGTTTGGTCAAATCGCTGGCGGCGGATTATCTGGGGCAACCCTATACGTTCAACGCGATCTGCCCCGGCTATGTCGACACGCCCATCGTGTCGCGCAATACGGCGTCGATCTCGGAACGTGCTGGTATCTCGGAAGAAAAAGCGCGCGCGATCATGGTCAATTCCAACCCGCACAAGCGTCTGATCGAGGTGTCCGAGGTCACAGCCGCGGCCGCATGGCTCACCGGTCCGGGGTCGCAAAGCATCAATGGCCAATGCATTCAGGTCACCGGCGGCGAGATGTAATCGCCCACCGGTCATGATTTGTTAACTTTGGGGCGGCTAAGGTCGCCCCATGCACAAGATCACATACCCGATAGCCCCGCCCCCAAGCGCCGTCGCTTTTCAAAGCTGTCGCAAACGATGCCCCCAGCACGCGGGCAAACCACGCGCGCCGCAGCCAAGATCTGCCGCGCCGCCGGATTTCCTCTGGCAGAAGATCGACACGCTGACCGCCCGCTACCTTGCAAGGTCAGGCCCCTTGCATTTGCCGCGCATCACGCTGTCGGGGTAACCTGTCAGGCGGATTTCAACATGCGCTGATGCTTGCTGTCCGCCCAGGCCTGCGCCGCCGCACCAAAGCGTTCGAACAGGGGACGCGACACCGGATCATTGCCCGCGTCCCATTCGGGGTGCCACTGCACGGCAAGGGTGAACCCCGGCGCGTCCTTGATATATATCGCCTCTGGCGTGCCGTCTTCGGCAAAACCGTCGATCACCACACGCGGCCCCGCCGCCTTGATCCCCTGCCCGTGCAAAGTATTCGTCCGCACCTTCGGGGCCCCCAAAACCTCGTGGAAGACGCCCCCTTGGGTAAAGGTCACATCGTGGCGCAGCTCGAACTTCTGCTCCATCGTGCCATCGGGGGGCATACGGTGGTTCATACGGCCGGGTAGCTCGCGGATTTCGGGGTAAAGCGTGCCACCCATGGCGACATTCACCTCTTGGAAACCCCGGCAGACACCAAAGAACGGCTGCCCGCGTTCAACGCAGGCGCGCACCAGCCCCAGGGCGATAGCGTCGCGCGCACGGTCAAAGGTGCCATGCGCCTCGGTCGCGGGTTCGCCGTATTCCTCGGGGTGCACATTGGGCCGCCCGCCGGTCAGCAAAAAGCCGTCGCAGGTCTCCAACAGCTCTTCCACCGACACAAGCGACGGGTCGCTCGGGATGATCAGGGGCAAACAGCCAGACACCTGCGCCACGGCGATGGTGTTCATCGTGCCGGCGGCATGGATCGGATATTGATCGTTCAACAGGCTGGTGTTTCCGACAATACCAACAACAGGACGCGCCATATTCAGCCTCAGAGTTTGATTTCGCTCAAAGCCTACCGCGTCCTCAATCCGACCTCAACACCCCAAAGCGGGCGTTATTCCTCGCCTTTCAGCCCTGCCGCTTCGATCCCTGCCAGCGCTGCCTTGACGTCGTTGTCCGAGGTATCCCCCGTCACGCCCAGCGCGCCAATCACCACGCCGGCGTCATCGCGCAGCAGCAAGCCGCCGGGCACAGGCACCACCGCCCCGCCGTACACACCGTTCACCGCCGCCATGAAATAGGCCTGCTGTTCGGCCCGCGCCATCTGCGCGCGCCCTGCCATCCCCAGCATCACCGCGCCATAGGCTTTGCCGTGGGCGATACCGAAACGCCCCGGTGCGGCACCGTCTTTCCGCTCGAAGGCTTGGGATGGCAGGGCGCGCGCAGAT
>NZ_DGMH01000006.1:0-210 GCF_002388305.1 Sulfitobacter sp. UBA4523 | reverse complement strand
ACGCCCCGGTGCGGCACCGTCTTCCCGCTCGAAGGCTTGCACGTGGCCGCCCGCATCAAGCACCACTGCCGACAAGGGCTTCAGCCCCAGTTCGTGCCCCTTCTTGAACGTCTCGGCGATCATCGTCCGCGCCTGCTCTAATGTGACTGCCATGCTATCCTCACTGTTACTTCATTTTGCCAACTAAACTCCGGGGAGCGCGAGGGGCTG
>NZ_DGMH01000041.1:11200-19713 GCF_002388305.1 Sulfitobacter sp. UBA4523 | reverse complement strand
TCGGCAGGATAGGCGGGGGTGAACCTCTGCTTGCTCATAGGGCTCATCCTTTGAGTGTTTTACTCTCCGGTAAACCCGGGGCGGTTCACAAGCTGGGCAAGGGCGACCAGATTCGCTACTGTACCGAGCCGAGTGGCAGGATCCATATCGAGCGCGTGCGCAGCGACGAGGATTATCCCGTGCTCGGAGCCGTTCTCGATTATGTCGAGGCCGATATCAAGGCGCATCCGGACCGTATTCGGGCGTTCGATGGGGCTCTGCATGACCGTGTTGCAGCACAGGTCGGAGACGTTGACGTCGATCTCGATGCGCCGCTATCGCTCGAGGATGAATGAGCGGCGATACCGAGCCCGCAGGGGCACCCCTTGTTGTAAACGGATGGTCGATTTATGCGCATCCGCTCTTTCTGGACCAGCTCGAAGGGCTGACCCTGGCGGTCGAGGCGCGGAAGTCACGCGATCCAAAGAACTGGCGCAAGAAAAACTCGACGAAACGGCTGGCCGCCATCTTCAAGCTGCTCACCGAGGCCCTACCGGCAGTTCCGGGTGCCGCCGCCTTCCGGCAAGGCGGCACACCCGGCGATCCCCGCAAGCATTGGTTCCGGGCGAAATACTTCCAACAGTATCGATTGTTCTACCGCTTCAACAGCGATGCGAAGGTCGTTCTGGTGGCGTGGATGAACGACGACAAGACCCTGCGCGCTTATGGCAGCAAGACGGATGCCTATGCGACGCTCAAAGGGATGTTGGAAGATGGCAATCTACCTTACAATTTCGACGTTCTCTTGAAAGAAGCTGCGGCGGCGGACAAGCGGTTCGAAACGTCTCTTGAAGCGGCGCCAGATCGGTAAGTGGGGTCGAATGTCGGAGAGGGCAGAATCCCCCGCTAAGGCTGCCAGTAAGGGGTCGTTCCGCCCTTTTAATCTCCCGTCACCCTTGAGCCAAGTGAAATAGGTGACATTGGTGTGTCATATGGCTGGTACGATGAGATTCTCAGAAGTCCCAACACATCCGTACACCTGCCGTTCGCTGCATCGTGTACGAACTGGTAACGTGCGGACCTCACGTTGACCCTTGCCCGTATCCCCATCTGTTTTGCAATCCCACCCAACGATCACGAGAGCGTCCAGTAGCCTTGGACGCTCTAAATGCTCATACGATCAGGTAAGGCTTGGAGGGCCGTTAGGGCAGTCGATCAGATAGCCCCAACCGCCGTTTGCCAGCTTTTTCGCGACTTCGGTGGATTGACCTTCGGCCATCACCGTGCCGTCCGGCGCAATCACGCTCCAATTTGCGCGCAGCATGGCGGTATCGCCAGTAATGACCTCGCTGAACACCTCGCTTTTGACCTGAGGCCGGATGTCCAAGAACCCCTGAAGGGCTTTGCGCGCACCGTCCAACCCTGTCAAGGGCGGCTGGTCGGGTGGAAAGAAGATCTGGCAATCGGGATGGAACATCGAGGTGATGCCGTCCAGATCACCCTCTTGCAGATAGGCGCTGACGCAATCCGCGATTTCGCGGGGCTGGTGGGCGATACGTTGTGTCATGTCATTGCTTTCGAATTAGGGTTGATTAGACGTCGAAGGAGCCAGCTTCACGTAGATCATCTGGAAGCCATGTTTCTTGAATGTGCAGCCAAGTCACCGGATGGGTGATTTTCATCAGTACGCTGGACAGACGCGCGTTGTTCTTTTCGGCTGACATCGCGGCACCTGTCTGCCACTCGGTATATGTTGCCATCACCAGATCACCGAATTCATGCCGGATGGTGACGTCACGGATTTGGGTGCGGAAACCCTTGTTTGCGCCATATCCGCGGTCGAATCCGCCTTTGAGCATGTCGCCCGTCATGATGTGTCCTTCGGGCGGGATGAAGACCACATTCTCATCCAAACGCGACAGGAACCGTGGCTAAAGTTGGTCGCGCTCTACGGTTCCATTGAACCACTCGGTAAAGAAGTCGTGCAAAGCGACGATTTCCTTTGCGACAATCTGAAGTGTGGTCATCTCGAGCTCCTTGGTTGTTGGTCTTTCCTGAAATGGGGGAAGGTCGCGCCAGGACAGGCGCGGCAGTAACGGCCTAGGCCGGGCCGTTGTTGTCCATGTCGAGGAACATCTTCCACGCGCCGGTTTTGTCGCGCTTATAGCCAAGCACCAAGCGGCCCTCGGGCGTCTTGACCTCGCCTGTGTCGCGCATCTTCATCGTGCCGTAGAAACGGCCCGATACGATGACAGTGTCGCCGTATTCCTGCAGGTCTTCGATATCATAACCAGAGGTGATTTCAGCGGCGGCGATACGCGGGTTGTATTTGTCGCGGATCGCTTGCGTGCCTGTTGTGACGGGCTGGCGTTCGTTCACCGTCATCACATCGGGATGGCACGAGGCCACCATCCGTTCGATGTCACCATTGTCGAGGCCAGTGTTCCACTCAGCGATGGCGGCTTGGATTTCTTCAAGTACTGTCATTGTCTTGCTCCTTGGTCTGTTGATTGAGGGCGGTCATCGACCTGATCTTCGCGTTTTCATTTCCATCTTGCTGAGAATGTAGGCGGCTGTTATCGTAAGGATAACCCTATTTCAGCCTAACATCCTGATCGGAAAAGCGAACAATGGCCCGTAGCAGCTTTGGTGACATTCGTGTTTTTGTCGAAGTCGCGCGCCGCGGCGGCTTCCGTGCAGCGGCCGAGCATCTTCAGCAAGCCCCCGCCTCGGTGAGCGAGGCCATCCAACGGTTCGAGGACCGTCTGGGTGTGCGTCTTTTTGAACGGTCATCCCGCTCCGTCGTGCTGACACGCGCAGGCGAACAGCTCTATGATAAGAGCCTGCCCGCCATTGTGGATCTGGAAGATGCGCTGGATGACATCCACGCGCAGAAGGACGAGGTCGCAGGCACCTTGAGGCTTTCGGCCCCCTACAGCGCTGGCCCCTTCTTTTTGGATGATCTGGTCGCACGTTTCGCGACTGCATTTCCGACGGTCAATGTTGAAGTTATCTATGATGACAAAAAGGTCGATCTTCTGACGTCAGGCATCGACGCCGCGATCCGTTCAAACACGTTGCTTGGATCAGATACACATGCTGTCTCTGTTGGACCAGAACTGGAAATGACCATCGTCGGTTCGGCCGAGTACCTTGCGGGGAAGGGGACGCCTAAGCATCCGCGCGATATTTTGAGCCACGATGCAATCTGCTATGCCTTTGGCTCGGGCGCTCATCTGGCCCCGTGGGGGTTCGACGGGCCAGAGGGCCTGTACACGATACAGCCCAAACCGCGCATGGTGGCGAACGACATGCGGTCGCTTCTGACCTATGCACAGCAAGGGCTTGGTCTTGCGTATCTGTACAGGGAAATAGCCCTGCCTCATCTGGAAAAAGGCGGCCTGACCGAAGTTCTCAGCGGCCATTTGGGACAGCTTCCGCGCTATTCCTTGAATTACCGCAGCAAGCGGAACATGACGCGCCGGCTCAGAGCCTTCGTCGATATGGCAAAGGCATAGCGCAAGTCAGGTCTTGGCGCTATCGGAACAAAGCTCCGGATCATCCGCGAGATGGTCAATAAGCGCCCGGACCCGCGTTGTAAGGCGCCTGTTCTGCGGGAAGAGCGCAGCAACGGCATAGGGCGAAACCCGATGCTCGGCGAAAAGCTCCACCAGATCACCAGACCTGAAGGCATCCGCCACCGTGTAGGCGGGGCAACGGGCAATTGCAGCGCCTGTTGCGGCAAGCCGGGCTGCAGCTGCGGGCGCGTTCATGCGGAAACGCCCACTGACCGGAACAGCCTCTTCCTGGCCATTGATATCAAACCTCCAGATGGTCGGCTCGGTCATGTTCCCGTCAAGAATACACTCATGCGTGGCCAGCGCCCGCGGATGGTCCGGCGTTCCGGTGCGTTCCAGATAGGCGGGCGACGCACACACGACCAACGGCATCGGGCCCAGTTGCCGTACCTTGAGCGAGCTGTCGCGCATCGGGCCAATCCTGATGGCGAGGTCAAAGCCTTCCTCAATGATCGACACGCGGCGGTCAGAGAATTGCAAATTAAGGTCCACATTGGGGTGTTTCGCCCCGAACTTTGCCAGCGACGGCGTCAGCCGCAAAGCTCCGAACCCAGTGGGGGCCGAAATGTGTATTACACCACGTAGCGACGTCTGATCGTGTCTGACCCTCTCCTCCAACTCGTCAAAGCCATCAAGAAGCGGCTCACATAGCGCAAGATATGTCGCACCAGCGTCCGTCAAAGAGACACTCCGCGTCGTGCGATTAAGCAACTGCACCCCGAGCGCATTTTCCAAGTCAGCGACATATTTGCTGACCAATCGCGCAGATCGCCCCATACGCAGCGCGGCAATCGTGAAAGAGGCGTTCTTGGCGACAAGCGCAAAGGCCCGCATCCGGTCGATTTTATCCATCTCATTGCGCCTTATCAGGGCTTAAATATACGCCAATTTAGACAATTACCGCTGGAATGCGCAACTGGTAGGGCTTGTACATATCTTGAAAAATGACTGGAGACACCGATGTCAAACGCCGTTCGCATTCACCACTTCGCAAAATCAGGTCACGCTCACCGCGCCTTGGTGTTTGCGAAACTCGCAGGGATCGCACATGAGGAAGTTCCCGTAGATCTGGCAGGTGGTGAACATAAATCGCCTGAATTTCTGGCCATGAACCCGAACGGGCAGGTCCCCGTCTTACAAGATGGCGATGTAACCGTATCGGATTCCAACGCAATCCTCGTCTACCTCGCACGGACATATGCGCCGGACTGGATGCCAAGCACTCCGATCGATGAGGCCAATGTTCAACGCTGGCTGACACTCGCGGCAGGCGAAGTTGCCTTCGGGTCCTGTGCCGCACGTCTGATCACCGTTTTCGGCGCGCCCTTGGACGTAGATTTCGCCGATGCAACAGCGACCAAGGCAATGCAAAAACTGGAACACGGGCTGGAAGGTCGCGATTGGCTGGTTGGCGATCGCCCGACAATCGCCGATGTTGCGAATTATTCCTATACCGCCCATGCGCCCGAGGGGAACGTCTCGCTTGACCCCTACCCGAATGTCCGCGCATGGCTCACCCGTTTCGAAGCCCTGCCAGGGTTTCAGGCCATGCCAGCAACCGCCGTTGGCCTTGCGGCTGAATAGGGGGGGCATGACATCTGAAGCCCCGCGCCATCCGGGTCTAAGCGATCTGGGGCTATAACCCTGACGCCGTAACACCAATAACCGCTGACGCCTTTCAGTCCTAAAGAAAGGCGTCAGCGCAAACACCGCAACACGACCGCTTTTCAGACGAACGATTGGAACACGACATGGCCCAGTTTCATAAATCCCATAAAGGCGAGCTGCGGCTTCAAGAGCGGCGCAACACGCCCAAGGAATTGATCACCTCCATTCCCCAGTACATCGCCCCTGACATGCCACAGCAGCACGCGGATTTCTTTGCTGAACTGCCTTATTTGCCGCTCGCGACACTGGATCACGACGGGCGGCCTTGGGTGAGCCTTCTGGTCACACGATCGGAGAGTGACCCGTCGGTAGACATCAAAATTTCCGGTCAAAACACAATGGAGGTTGTTGCCGAAAGCAACCCATACGATCCCTTCGCGCGGGCATTGATGCAAGATCCGACCTCGGGCCATGCACAGAAACTCTTTGCCGGCGTAGGGGTCGATTTCAGCAATCGCCGGCGCAACAAAATCGCCGGACAAATTAGTGCGGCATCTGTTGAAGAGAGCGGAAAAATTAGCCTGCACTTGGCGTCCGACCAGCATCTGGGAAACTGTCCCAAATATATTACCGTGCGTGAGTTGGCGTATGAAAAACGCAGTGCAGGCCTCGTGTATGACAGCTTTGAAACCCACACCGCCGCTTTGCCGGATGCCGCCAAAGCCGTTGTGGACCAAGCCAGCACGGTGTTTTTGGCGACAAAGCACAGTGCAGATGAGGCCAGTTCTGGCATCAAGACCGACATGGGCGTCAATCACCGCGGCGGCGCACCGGGTTTTACCCGCATCTACGAAGACGCTAATGGTGACGACATCACGACGTATCTGGTTTTGCCCGACCATTCTGGCAATCGGTTCTATCAATCTTTGGGAAATATCGAGACGGACCCACAAGTCGGACTCGTTTTTCCAGATTTCACGACAGGCAGTGTCCTTTACATTACGGGGGATGCCGAAAACTTGCTTGATGACGATGCAGAAGCACTTATTCCACGTGTGAGCCTGCTCACGCGTATCAAAGTGACAGGTGCCGTCTTCGTCAAAGACGGTCTAAACCTCAAGTTGACATCTCAAGAGCAGTTCTCGCCGTATAACCCGCCGGTCAAGCTCCTGCGTCGGGAAATGCAAGAAATGAGGCATGTACTGGTTGCTCACGAAACCCCCATCACAGCCACACTCACATCGACAGAAACGCTTTCTGAGAGCATCAAGACTTTCAATTTCGAGCTGTCACAGCCTGTCAGTGTGCCATTGCCCGGCGGGTTCGGTGTCTTCGACTTCTCAAACCTTTTGGACTCGGGATACAGGCATATGAACGAAGCCAATCCGCAGCTGGTCAACGAAGACTACGTGCGAACTTGGACGATTTCGAATACGCCCGTTTTCGACTCCGACAGCAACGAGTTTGCTGCCACCAATCAGGTGAGCGTCACCGTCAAAAGGAAACCGGGCGGCTTGATGTCCAATGTTCTTCACGCCAACGCTTACAAACTTATCGAACAAAGGCTACGGGTCGAGTTCAAAGGTTCTGGTGCAGGCTTTACGTGCTTTACGCCGGGTACTCAGAATGCCCCTCCACGTGTTTCATCCAAGATGCTCTGGATCGCGGGCGGTGTCGGCATTACACCATTTATGGCGATGTGGGACGGTATCCTCCAACTGGCGAACGCTCACCCGCAAACAACGACCGACATCGTCCTCCTGTTTTCTGGTCGTGGTGATGACATCAAAGTTCTGAAGCATTTTGTCCGGCAAGTTGGTCCTGCCCCAACCAATGTGAAACTGCGCATTGTGGCGCTTCAAAGCATCGGCGATGATTCACTGGTCGCAAAATCTGCACGGGAGGATCTGTGTCTGGCATTTTCTGAGGATGCGCTGCAGATCAAAGAACGGCGCGCGCGGGTTGAAGATATCCAATCCATCTCCGCACTCGACAAGCGAGAGGTCTATATGTGCGGACCCGATGCGTTCATGAGGTGGAGCGAAGCAACCCTCATCAAACTAAACGTCGAAGAAGGGCGACGTCATCGCGAGTCCTTCGTCTTCTGAGTACAAAATTCATAAAGCCAACGACGATTTTGCCCGCAGTCACTAATTTTGAACCAAATTTTTGCGGCGCTATGTACACATGGCTGGTCTATCCACCGTGCGGCAGCACTAGACTTTACACCGACGCAGCATTTCCCGTGCTGCATGCGCGCCGAGCGACACCGTGCGTAGCTCACCGCGAAATCTTAGATACTTTAGTCAACTGTCGTTTGCATTCCAGTGGTACGTTAGAATGTATCCACGTCGGGCACCGGGATCAGCAAGGTGACACGGTCTGGGTTCATTTCTGCGATGATGATGGTCCCATCGCGCTGAACAGCCAATCCATGACCAAAGGTTGAAAAGGTGCGACAGCGACCGACCAACTCACCATTCGGAGTATAAGCGGATAGACGCGGGGTCTGGTCACTGACCAGCAATAGGCCATCAGGCGTTAGCGCCAGCGCCATCGGCTTGTACAATCCCTCAATCTGACCCAGCCAAGTGCCATCCCCATCAAAAAGCTGAACGCGGTTGTTCTCACGGTCCGCTACACAGAGCCTGCCTTGGCCGTCGAACAACAGGCTGTGCGGGGTCGAGAACGCGCCCGGTTCAGTACCGGGGTGTCCAAAGGTCTTGAGGTGGCGCAGTTCCGGGTCAAAGATGTGAACCGCGCTGTTCCCGTATCCGTCAGCGACATAATAGCGGCCGTCCGGACCTTGGGTGCAATCGCAGGGATGGTTGAAGGGGCGCCCCAAGCCCGGCCGCTCCGCGCAGTCCATCCGGGTGATCTCGTGCATCGTTTCATCAAGTAGCACGATCTTGTGGCCATCCATGTCCGTGGCGGCCAATTGGTGCGCAGAGGTGGCGCGCAGCCCATGGCCGCATACGAACTGCGGCAGATCGGTGCTTTCGCCAATCATTGCACCGTTTGGCCCGAGTATGACCAGCTCAGGCGCTTGCCGCCTGAGAACAACGATCCTGTCGCCCAAGACTGCGACATCGGAAAGGCCCGACAGCATTGGATCGCTGACATGGCGCACGCGGTAACGTTGCGTGCCCAAAGCCACATAGGCGCAAGGGCGTTTCGTCGTTTCGCTCACAATGCGCCCTGCAATGTTTCGGCCATGGTGATGAGCATCGCATCCCGGCCCGCCGGAGCGGTCAGCATCAGCCCCGTGCCGGGGTGGTCGGTGATGGGTATGCTGACCGAACAGCCGTCGATTACATTCGCAAGGCTGGTGTTGCGCAGCGCCAGCAG
>NZ_DGMH01000041.1:5769-10966 GCF_002388305.1 Sulfitobacter sp. UBA4523 | reverse complement strand
TGCGATCAGTGCTTCCCGCGCGGCTATCGTGCGGGCGAATTCGATGCCGGTGACGCCGTCCGCCCGGGCCATACGCGAGGCGACGCGCGGATCAAGATCGGGACGTGTCTGGTCAAAATAGGCCCCGTGGTGGGCGCGGGACTCGACTGCCGAGAATTGCCAAACGGGTAGGGCGCGGTAGTCCTCGAAAAAATCGAGGGTCTGTCGTCGTACGCTGACGCCAGATGCCCGAAGCACCTCGAGCGCGGCTTCAAAGGCGTCGACGACTTCGGTATCCAACCCGTCCATGCCGAAGTTCTCTGGCACGATAACTGCACGCGGTGCAGAGGACGCGGGAAGCGGTCGGTCTCGTAGCACGTTCAACACCGGCCGCAGCATGCCAACGTCTCGGGTCAGCACTCCGACACTATCCAGCGAATGCGACAGCGGCACTGCCCCCTCGCGCGAGATCGTTTGCGCTGTCGCTTTGAACCCGAATAACCCGCAAAAGGCCGCCGGAATACGTGCGGAGCCGCCGGTGTCTGTCCCAAGCGCGATGTCAGCCACACCTCGCGCCACGGCAGAGGCACCGCCCGAGGTCGATCCACCCGCGATACAGCCTTCTTTCAACGGGGTGAGGGGGGTGCCATAATGTGGGTTCAGGCCAAGACCGGAATAGGCGAATTCCGTCATATTTGCGTGACCAACGAGCCCCGCACCTGCACCGCGCAGCCGCGCGACCGCCACAGCGTCCTTGATGGCGGGTGACGCGTCTTGACGGACCAGCGATCCCGCACGGGTGACTTGGCCCCGCACGTCGAACAGGTCTTTGACTGCTACGTTCAGCCCTGATAGCGGGCCTTCGCCTTCGACCGGATCATCGAAGGTGCGGGTGAAATCGGGCGCCAGAGCGCGCGCGCGGGCCGCGTCGAGGAGAGATTGAGGGGTCTGTGTCATCAAATCAGCCTTTAAATCGTTTGCTCTACAAGCCATGTCGCGATGCCGGGGAAAGCCGTCAGCAGGATCACGGCCAGCACAAGGATCAAGAAGTAGGGGACGATCATACGAGTGATCTCGAAGATCGATTTGCCTGTCAGGTTCTGGATCACGAACAGGTTGAACCCCAGCGGCGGCGTGATCTGCGCCATTTCGACGACGATGATCAGATAGATCCCGAACCATACCGGATCGATCCCAACGGCAGCCACGGCGGGCATCACAACCGAGGTCGTGAGCACCACGATGGAAATTCCGTCTAGGAAACAGCCAAGCAGCACGAAGAACACCGTCAGCACAGCAATCAACCCCGGTGCGCCCAACCCACTGGCAGAGATGATTTCGGCCAGTTGCCCGGGCAAGCCGGAGAAGCTCATGGCCGAAGTGAGAAAGGCCGCGCCAAGCAGGATCAGGCCGATCATGGCAGAGGTGCGGGTGGCCCCCAAAAGCGAGGCGATAAAACTGTCGCGGTTCAGTGACCGGCCAAAGGCCGCGATGATGAGCGCCCCGGCCACACCGATGGCGGCGGCTTCGGTCGCGGTGGCGACCCCGGCATAGATCGACCCGATGACCCCGATGATCAAACCGACCACCGGCAGCAGCATCCGCAGGCGGTGCAGGCGCTCAGCGATCGGTAGACGGGGTTCGGGGGCGGGCACGCCATCGGGGTTCATTTTGGACCAGATGGCGATATAGCCCGAGAACAACGCCATGAGCATCAGCCCCGGCACCACGCCCGCAATGAACAGACGGTTCACGGACACTTGGGCCGCGACGCCATAGACGATCATCACGATCGACGGGGGGATCAACAGGCCAAGCGTGCCCGATCCAGCCAAAGAGCCGATGGCGAGACGGTCGGCATAGCCACGCGATTTCAGCTCGGGCAGGGAAATGCGGCCAACGGTGGCGGTGGTGGCTGCCGACGATCCGGACACAGCGGCAAAGATCCCGCAGCCCGCAACGTTGACATGCGCCAACCCTCCGGGCAGCCGCCCGACCCAAGGGGCGAGCCCGGAAAACAGGTCTTCGGCCAGACGGGTACGGTAGAGAATTTCGCCCATCCAGATGAACAGCGGCAGCGCCGTTAGTGTCCAGCTGGCGGAATGCGCCCACATGGTGGTGCCGAGGATCGCATCGACCGGCGTCGAGGTGAACATCATGAAGATCACGACGCCCGACGCCATGAGTGCCACGCCAACCCAGATGCCCAAGCCCAAAAGTACGAGCAGGGACACGACCAGAACGGCGGATTGCAGAAAAATATCCATGATTATTCGCCCCGACCTTGTTCGTTTGTATCGTCGCTTTCGACCGGTAGGCCGAGAATGAGGCGTAGCGTGCGCTCGGCAAAGGCTAGCGCAAAGAGCACCGACCCCAAAACCATCGCAGATTGAGGCCACCAAAGCGGAACGGCCACCACACCTTGGCTGACTTCGTTGTAGGTCCAGCTTTCGTGGACATAGCCAAAGATCGCCCAAGCGACCCAGCCCATCATCGCGGTGGCAAAGGCAGCGGCCAGAATGTCAGCGATATGTCCCAGACGATCCGGCATCAGATGGCGTAACGAGGTGACGCGGATATGATCGCCCCGTATCAGGGTCGCCGGCAGCGCAAGGAAAATCGATGCGCTCAGCCCCCACGCCGCGAAATCATCCGCCGACGGGATTTGACTTCCCATCAGGCGAAGGCCGATTTGCGACAGGATCAGGGCCGCGATCCCCAGAAGGGACAGCGCGGCCAAGACTCCGCAAAAGTTGAATAAATGGCGGGTTAGCAACATGGCGGCGGGCTCCGGATTGGTGGGGCGGGCGGGGTAGGGACACCCCTAGCTGTTTGCACAAAGGCCCGGGCGTTTGACAGCCCGAGCCTGCTTGGATCAGTTCAACGCATCGACGATCTTTTGACCGTCTTCACCTGCCTGTTCCAGCCATTCTGCACGCATGGTCGCGGCAATCGTCTCGAAGTCGGCAGCCAGTCCTTCGGGGGTCGGCAGCACGTTCATGCCATTGTCAGCCATTGTATCTGTCGCTTCGGTAGTGGCCACTTCGGCCATTTCAAAGCCACGGGTTTCTGCCAGTTCAGCCGCTTCTTGCAGTGCGGTTTTCACCTCGTCAGACAGACCGTCGTAGGCCCCTTTGTTCACGATCACCATGTTCTTGGGCAGGAAGGCCTGAACGTCATAGTAATGCGACACGAAGTCCCAAGCTTGGCTGTCGACACCGGTCGACGGCGAGGTGATCATACCGTTGATGACCCCGGTCGAGAAGGCTTGGCTGATTTCGGAGGTGGCGATGGTGGCGGGAACGGCACCCAAAAGCTCGGCCAGGCGCGCGGTCGATGGGTTATAGGCGCGGAATTTGACCCCGTCGAAAGAGGCGGCGTTGGTCACCTCTTGGTTCATGTAGACGCCTTGCGGTGGCCAAGGGGCGGCAAACAGCAGAACCAGTCCATCTTCGGCCAGTTTTTCTTCGTAGATGGGGCGGGAGGCTTCCCAAAGCGCGCGGGCCTCGTCAAATGTGGTCGCCAAAAGCGGCACCGCATCGGCAGAGTAAACGGCGTCTTCGTTGCCAAGGGCCGAGATCAGGACTTCGCCGATGGGAACGATGCCGCGCTGGACGCCGCGCTTCAGTTCGGGACGCTTGAGCAGGACAGAGTTCGACACAACGTCGATTTCCAGCGCGCCATCCGACAGGCGGGCCACGTCATCTGCAAAGGCGCGGATGTTCTGCGTCAGATAGTTGCCGTCTGGTGCGTCCGCTGACATTTTCCACGTTTCAGCATGGGCCAGACCGGCCGTCAGGGCTGCGATCGCAGTTCCGATGAGAAGGTGTTTCATGTGGGGTATCTCCTGTTGGGGTGGTTTGTTGTTCTTGCCCTGCCGTTGTGGCAGGGCAGGGTGGTTCACTCAGTCTTCTAATGCGGGCAGGTCCTGCGCATCCAATGACCACATTAGGCGGAAGGTTTCGGCCTCGCGCACCGCGCCGCCCAATTGCTCGGTCAATTGGCGCAGGGTCGCTTCGGCGATAGGCTCTGACGTCACATCTATCGCGATGCAAGGGGCCAGAACGCGCCCTTCGATGGTTTCGGACGGCAGCGGGGTCGAAAGGGTTTCGTCGGGGATCATATGATGCACGCGCAACACGCCTTCCTCGGCCATCAACTTGCCAAGCACGTCGGCGACGGCGTCGCGATCCATGGCATCTGGCACCAGCTCGATCAGCACCAGTGCGCCGCCCCAGCCAAAGCCGCCCTCTTGCGCGACATGCATCACCCGACGGCGGGTGTTGGACATCCGACCAAAGTTGGTGATCGACCACTGGGTCTGTTTGGTAAAGGCTTTGCGGTAGGCGTCGGAGGTGAAATCGGCAAGGCTGCTGGCGCGGTAAAGCGCAAGGTAGCGCCGGGCCGAGCCGGATACCGCCCGATAGCGCCGCGCACCGGTGAAGCCCGGAATACGAACGCGCTCCTCCATATGCTCTCTGTCATACCACTGGTTGAAATCTGCTTCATGATCTGGGTCGATATCGCTCCAGACGAAAAGCTGTGCCTGATCGGTTGTACGGATATTGCTCATTCTGCATCCTGATCTTGGACATAGCTTTCCCGTCACGTGGCGGGGCACGGCCCGCCTCCGTCGAGGTGCGGTCAAGCTCTGTCGATTGTTGTTGGGGCACCCTTGCCGAGATGGGGCCCAACGACAAACGGGATTATTCAGGGGGGGGTGATAGGGTTTTCCGATCAGGCCGGTTCACACCGCGTCAGGTTTGGCGCTGATGACGCTCTGCACAGACCCGCGCTAGATCGGCGATTGCCTTGTAAGTGGCCACATCGGAACTGCGCCGCCAGATGCAATACAGCGGCAGCGGCGGCAGTTCCGCATCGACATCAAGCTCGTAAATACCTGGCCCGGCCAAATCACAGGCCAGTGGCATGGTCGCAATCCCAAGTCCGCGCTGTGTCAAACGGGCAATCGCGGCCATTGATGTGATGCAATGTACGATCGAAGGCCGCAGGCCGCGATCGCTGAAAAGCGCGAGTACATTGGCATGGGGGCGCGAATTGCGGGTGAAGGTGATCAGCGGGCTGGTGACAACATCAGCGAGGGAGAGTTTTTCGTCGCGCATCCCCTCTGGCCCGAACCAGCCCATGGCCAGTGGCGGCAAGTCGGCGCAGACACAGGTTTGATCGTGGCGGTCATCTGTCGTCAGCAACATATCCA
>NZ_DGMH01000041.1:0-5599 GCF_002388305.1 Sulfitobacter sp. UBA4523 | reverse complement strand
CAAAGCCAAGTATGAACGACCGAAGATACCAGCCCCAGACGCACCCGCCCCACGGCGGTGGTCGGATCGGATAAGGTGGCGCGCAGATTGCGCTCCGTCGCGAGCATCTCTTGTGCTGTTTCAAGAATCATGGCCCCGGCCACCGTGATCCGGGTGGCGTGAAACTCACGGTCAAACAGGTCGACCTGGAGGTCCGTCTCCAGCGACGAAATCCGGCTGGAGACCGTCGCTTGGCTCACATTCAATTGCTCGGCCGCCGCTCGGAAACTGCCCAAATTGGCGACTGTGACGAATGTCTCTAAAAAGCGCGTGTTCACGAAGAGCCTCTATTTCTTGTTCCGGTCGCGAAGGAAGAGGGTAATTCAGCGCGACGGTGAAGTCACCTGTCGTCAAAGAACGCTGGACCAATTAGGTGGTAAACAACAATTGGGCGGTGAGCGGCCCTTCACTACAGCATTTGTAGATGTCCGGTGTGCGGGACTTAGCTGTCTTACGCAATAGCCGATCATGTGAGCGATACCTGAACCGCGACTCTTGTCGAGCTCAGGGTAGGGGCGTCATCGCATTTCCTCCAATGTTTTTTGGCGGAAGACCTCGGCTGGCGTTTTCCATCCAAGACACTTACGCGGCGTGTTGTTGAGGCGATCACAGATCACCTTCATATCGTGATCTGTGCATTGGCGGATGTCGCGTTTGCGCGGCAACCATCTTCGAAGGCGTCGGTTTGTATTCTCGACTGTGCCTTTCTGCCATGCGTTGCCCGGCAGGGTATCGCGTAGCGATGTCCCGAGAGGGGCTTGAGGGGTCGCAAAACCACGTCTGGGTTCCAATCTTAGCTTGTAGGTGTGGCCAACTGACAAACTCGGTTCCGCGGTCAAAAGTGATGGACCGACGGGCGACGAGGGGGAGATCTTTGATGGCACTCATGATCTTGCCCATGACCGGCTTGGTGCGCTTGTTCGGGTTTTTCAGGATCACCGTGAAGCGGCTGACGCGCTCAACCAGTGAGGTGACGTTGGTCTGGCCAAGCTTCTGTTTAAACAGCATCAAATCGGCCTCCCCCTCTCGGCAGATTTGTTTCACAAATCGCCTGTCGGGCAGTGAGTGACCAAATTGCCGACGATGCGCGACATCATCGGGGCCGAACAGGATACTGAAACCGCGGTGGAATTTGGGTTCTCTGCGTCTTCGGGTGCGGCGGGGACGTCGAGCGATACGGTGCGTCGGCAGATACCACCACAGGTCTTCGCGCTGACCTTCCTTGGAATAGATGTAGCGATAGATGGTTTCCTGGCAGACCCTGAGGGGAGCGCGCTCGTGGATCATACGGTTACTGATCTGCTCTGGTGTCCACCCGTTCTTGATGCGCTCAATCACGCGTTTGCACAGTTCAGGATGTTTGATCAGCTTGCGCTCCCGGGCACGACGATCCGCTTGCATCATATGGGCCGCGGCACCGTAATAGCCATCGCATCCGGGCATGCTTTCGTCCGAAAAATGGTTGCGCTTTAGCTCGCGGAATATCGTGGACCTGCAGCGTTTCAGAACGCGTGCCATCTCGTCAACTGGGACCTTTGCGTGTCTCCAGCGTTCGATCTTGCGTCGTTCTGTGATACTCAGTTGGTCGTAAACGGCTCCCATAACGATTCCTCTCATTAGATAAACTACTGTTTTCTAACAAGAGTCGCACTTGAGGGTAGCGCGCGCCTGTGGGTTCTCAAGGGTCGTTGCGACGGTTTCCGCTATCTCAGTTTCATCAGTTCTTCCCTGAAGGCTTCCGCTGGTGTGCGCCATCCCAGACACTTTCTGGGCGTGCCGTTCAAGCGGTCGCAAATCGACTTCATATCTCGATTTGAGAGCGCGGACACAGGCGCATCTCTTGGTAAGTAGCGCCGCGCACGCTTGTTCAGGTTTTCGACGGAACCCTTTTGCCACGGAGCCTGTGGATCACAAAACCATGCCTCGGTTCCGATTCCAGGTTTCAGCTTGCGCCAGTTCCTAAACTCAATACCTCTATCAAAGGTGATCGATTTACGAGCCGTTTGGGGCAGAGGTTCCATCACAGTCATTAGCTTGTCCATCAGATGCGTTGTGCTGCGATCGTTGTTTCGGAACAGGACAGCAAAGCGGGTCTTCCGCTCGACCAGTGAGGCAACGTTCATCTTGCCCTGAGCGCGTTCGAATATCATCAAATCGCCTTCCCTCCCGCCGAAAGTCTCGCGGCTATCAACGTAGTCAGGGCGTTCGTGAATTGAGCGATCCGGCGGGAACACAAGGCCTCGTGGCCTGCGCGCGTGATGCGGACGCCGTTTTTTCCGGCGGTTGGGCAGGTAGCGTGCGAGTTCCGCAGATTGACCATCTGGGCCGTAAACATAGGCGTAGATCGTTTCATGACTTACGCGGGTTGTTTGGCCTTCATATTGCAATCGGCCCGCGATCTGCTCTGGTGACCAACCTTCCTTGAGCTGCTTGATTACGGCTTTTCTCAAGCCGACAAGGCGCACCAGTTTGCGCCGCCGCGCACGTCTTTCGGTCGCCGCTTTTTGAGCAACCACGCCGTAGTATCCGTTCAGTTCCGGCAGGTCGTTGTCGGCATAGCGGTTGCGCTTGATGTCACGATAAATCGTCGAAACATGCCTGCCGATCTGTGCTGCTATCTCTCGTATAGGTATCTTAGCATTCAACATATCTTCGAGCACGCGCCGTTCACGCAGGTTTAGCTCTGTATGGGCCATCTTTCATTCTCCTTGCTTTCCAGCAAGATAGGGGAAATTTCGCAACCCACGTGTGGATGCCCCGGTTTATGTGGGTGATTGTTTCGACGTTTAGATAGCATGATCGGGTGCAGTCACGTGTCCGGCCTGTTTGTGCAGCACACTTGGCTGCTGGCCCTTATGGAGATGCGCGAACTTGGCTCCAAATCAGTTTATCGGGCTCGAAGCCGCGAAGGGTTGCACTGGTTTTTCCATGTTCGTTCTCGTCGATCCGCTTTCCTTAGTCGATCCTTTCGTCCTCACATACCTGCCGGTATCCGTGGTCTGCCGCTAAGCGACGGCCCCGCGAATGCGATAAATCTGGCCCGTCATCAACATGGCCCAAAGCCTCCGAGCCATGCGGTTTGCCAAAGCAACAGCAACAACCATCCGGGGGCGTGTTTCAAGCATACGCGCTAACCATGGTTCGGCACAACGCTTCCATCGTTCGATGGAATTGATGACGGACATTGCACCGATGATCAGCAACCGCCTCACATCTTTCTGGCCCATTTTTGTGATGCGCCCCAACCGTTCCTTACCACCTGTCGAATGCTGTCGAGGTACAAGACCAAGCCATGCTGCAAAATCCCGCCCCGTGCGAAAGTTTTTGGCGGGAGGACAGAAGGCCGAAATTGCGATGGCGGACATCGGGCCGACGCCAGGCATCGTTTGCATAAGCCGCGTTTCCTCTGACGTTTTTGCATGCATCTTGATGGAATGATCCAGACCTTCGACTTCTGCGCTGATAGTCTCGATCTGCGCTAGGAGCCGTTCCGCCAAGCGTTTGGCCTCGTCGGGCAGTTTATGTGCCTGTTCCTCTACTTCTCGTTAGAGAATATCAGCGTTCCGAATGCGTAGCCGCAGCACAATCCCAAACTCCGCCAAGTATCCGCGAAGCGAATTGATAAGCTGGGTGCGCTGCCGCACGAACAATTCCCGCGTCCGAAACAACATCGCCTGTGCTTGCTGTTCCGGGGCTTTCACTGGGACGAAGCGCATTGAGGGACGCATCGCGGCTTCTGTAATGGCCTCTGCATCGACAACATCACTCTTGTGGCGTTTGACAAACGGTTTCACATATCGCGCCGGTACCAATCGAACCTCATGACCTGCAGCAAGCGCTTCACGCCCCCAATGATGGGCGGACGCGCACGCTTCCATCGCAAAAATGCAACTTGGGTGCTCATTTAGAAACTTATTGAACTGAGGCCGGCTCAGCTTTCTACGGTATAAAACTTTACCTGCGGCATCAGCGCCGTGTATTTGAAAAACGCGCTTCGCCAGGTCGATACCGATGATAAATGCTTCTGACATTTGTTCCTCCTGCAAGACGTCCGCACCACCATGGCTCGGACGGTTCTATAATGAACCAACAGTAGGGGCATCCAATCCATCAGTTTAGAATGTGCCCCTGTGAGCGATACGTAAACCGATAATTAGGATTATGTTATAAGTTGGCCTTGGAAGCCTATATTATACTAAATATGCTTCGAGGAAGGATCACCGGAATTTGAGGTAGATATACGTCTCAGGATAACTGAGTTACCTCCACCGCGGTCGAGGCAGCTACCTTTCTGGTGTGACAATTGCCAATGTCCCCTATCAAGCGGTTTCGAGGCTCACGTCAATCAAGGATCCACAAGGGGACCTCGGGTCATTGCTTTGCTTGATGAATAGCAACTAAGTATGTATTTTTGATTTGATTACGCCAGTTTAGGACGAGTCGAGATGGTTTGCGAAGTAGCCTCAGCCGCGGTCAAAAATATTCTCCAATATCCATTTGCAGGAGATGCCCCACTCATCGGCGATAGCTCTACTGTTGAGGTGAACGATAACCTGCTTTGGGCACGTATGCCGGTTGGTGGTGGGCTGGTGTCGGTCAACATCTGGCTGTTCAGTCATGATGGAGCGTGGGACATCATCGATACGGGCATCGACTCTCCGGAAACCGTTGCGGCTTGGGAAAAAATCTTTAGCTCCACCATTCAGAGACACGCCGTGGGCCGTTTGGTTCTGACCCATGGACACCCTGACCACGGCGGGGGTGGCCAGGTGGATTAGTAAGCTTTGTGATGCGCCGGTGCTGATCACTTCGGAGGAAGAGAAAGAGCTGGTTGCATTGGCCAAGGGCATGTCGCCGGAGCGTGATGCGCGCCAGGCGGCATTCTTTCGCGCGGCTGGCGGTAGTGATGCTTTGATCGAGGCAAATATTGATCTTCAACGATCCTATAGCGGGCTTGTCTGCACTCCGCCGGAGAAGTTTGAACGGATTGCAGCAGGTGACATTCTGACGTTGGGAGGAGACGATTGGCGGGTCGTCATAGGCTCCGGCCATTCGCCAGAACATGCCTGTCTTTATAACGAGAAACGAAAACTGTTCATCGCAGGCGATCAGGTGTTGCCGAAGATCACGCCCAACGTATCGGTTCGCGCGCGTAATCCCGAAGCGGACCCGATGACCAATTGGCTCGGTAGCCTGGCGCGCATCAAGACGGAGATCCCGGATGACGTGTTGGTGCTGCCATCGCATGGCGATCCATATCGCGGGTTGCATGCACGCATCGACACGCTGATCGAAGGCCATGAACAAGACCTGAAAAATGCGCTCGCGGAGATCCGGGAGCCCAAGCGGGTCGTCGACCTGTTCACCGTTCTCTTTAACCGCGAAGTGACGGAAAGCATTTACGGTCTTGGCGTTCTTGTGCTGGCGTGCACCCGCCTCGCCGCGAAGTTGCCGGGTAATCTCGCCCACCTGCCCGATCCCAGTGGGGCCCACGGGATGGCCCATCGCCTGTTGATTGTCACCGAGGACTGACCCGGCGGGGGTGCGGACAAAAACTTGG
>NZ_DGMH01000060.1:3296-15525 GCF_002388305.1 Sulfitobacter sp. UBA4523 | reverse complement strand
GGGATTTCGCGGGGGGCAGGTCAGGGACCTTCCGGACCTTCGCCGCACATGCATGATCTCCGCCACACGTGCGAGGACTTTGAGAATGACACGGGCGGAGAGATGCCGTTCGCTGCATATTCTATACCAGCAATCAATCAGCGGTCAGCGACTTATCCGGAGAGCCACCATTCAGCGAGAAAGCGCTCGCCGCAGCTTCCAGTTCAGGTGTTACAAGTGCGCCAACTTTCATCCTTGGGTGTTCAAGGAGCATCTTTCCAAACCCCGTCGGAAACTCAACTTTTATCCACTCAACACCTTCAATAAATGGCTTTAACGGCGGGGGACATGAAAAGATCTCCGGAATCGCGGCTTCCGCTTCTTCTTGATTGGTGTAGAATGTTGTAAAAGTAACTGCTTTTTCGCCCTTTTTCATTGCTGCGCCTGACGCATACGACCCTTCATTAGAGAACAGCTCAAGCAGAGATATGTCAGTTATCGCTACGCCATTAATCAAGAGTCCTGAGCCAATTTTCTGATTCAAGACAACTATTGGGACGATGTCCGCTTTAGCAAGATCAACGCCAAGCGAACCTTCTACTAACTGTAGGTTTTTTGAAAACCACTCCGCTTTTCTTTTTGCCTGCTCTGCTGCGCCCTCCAGTTTCGAAAGGTGATTGAATCTGTCAATGGATTCATTTGGAGCCACCAAGCACTTTACTTCACCAACGACGATCCGCCCCCCTATTCTGAACAGTAAATCTATCTCCTCTCCACCCGTTCCAGATTCATCCAAAGCATGCGGTAAACACGCGAAATCATTGATGATCTCATTGCCGTCCAGTGCCATCCGAACTCGTTCCCGAACGCTATTTTCAAAGGTTTCGCCAAGACTTTTCTCCTTACTCAGGTCAGGTCCCAACAATTCCGACAAGGTTCTTTCTACAAATCGAATTTTTGATCCGACTTCGACCGACGG
Source organism: Sulfitobacter sp. UBA4523 (assembly GCF_002388305.1). Taxonomy (NCBI): domain Bacteria; kingdom Pseudomonadati; phylum Pseudomonadota; class Alphaproteobacteria; order Rhodobacterales; family Roseobacteraceae; genus Sulfitobacter; species Sulfitobacter sp. UBA4523. The sequence continues at coordinate 14,567 of NZ_DGMH01000060.1, read as the reverse complement.
CAGAACGATCATGACGTGCTCTTCGTCAAGTTCTACAAGGGGGTGAAACCAAGCACCGTCCCTAAAGCATTTCGCGGTATCGTCTGGTGACAGCACAAATTGCGACAAGATAGACTTTGCAGTGATTTCGCTAACACTCAAACCTTCTCTAAAGGCCCTCAAACAGTCGATCTTCGTGACACGTAGCGAAAACTCTTTGGCATCTCGATAACTTTGGATAGTCTTCGCCTGCATTTTCGAATTAATACTGGAGCCAAGCTCCTCTAAAATCCATAGCGACTGAACGAGAAGCCTCATCGTGATGTCGGCGCCCGCAACCTTGATCGGCACGTCTAAAAACTCGTTAATGTAAGAACGCTCCAAGATGCCCATCGTTTCATTGAGCTTCCGAAGCTTTTTTGAGGATGGCTTTGAGGCTTTTAGCTGAACGCGACCTTTTCGAGATTGCGTGAACGAAACGGCCGTTATATGTTGCGTGTCTTCTCGATCTTCCGGTAAATCATGGAATAATGCAAGCGGCCCCCATAGAGCGGCTTCGGCCCGCATTTGGCTTGCAAACCAGTATGAATCGCTTTCACGATTTGCAGGACCAAAAATCAAATTCTCTCCATCTCGCTTTAATTCTCGCGCCTCCCAAAGCGCAGACATCCAAAGATCTCTCAGGCCTGCTTCTACCGAAAGCACCCAACCTGCTCTTCGCTCCAAGAGGTTAAATTTTGTCTTAATAGACTCACGCTCAACTGAGAGGTTTTTTGCTTGAAAGAACCAATGAGGTAACGTATCCACGATTGCTGTAGTCAAATCATCCGGTGATAGATTGTCCTGAGGCGCAATTCGACTTCCTGCCTTTCCTACGTCCATAAGGTGAAATGAGTCAGCGTTTCCTGATTTAGCAAACTCCTGTTGCCTGCTTCGGAAATCTGCCTTCAGAGCGAGATAATTACGATTGGCGGAACCAACGGCGAGAACCAGCGCGCTACGCTTGCTAATGCCGTTGAATATGTTGTCCACGTGCTCCTTTCTGAGAGACGAAACCTGTTTCCCAAAAAATAGTGCAGACAAGCAAAGTTTGATGTCCCGCTTGTTATCTTTGGCGCCCGCAAGGGCGCTCTTCCATTGATCTATATTAAAGTTCCTTGCAAACGGGGAGCTCAATTTATCCCCCCCCTCAGTTGATCTTTTGAATATCGGGGTGGCAATATCTTCTGTTCTTAGCAACGTGCGAGCCTTTAGCGAAATCGTATTGTGCATCATTTTTGGTTGTAGTCGACGCTCCATCTAATCTAAAGATGGCGTTGACCGCTGCTTAACTTAGACGGTAGGCGAGGAAATGCCTCGAAACGTGCGTTCACCAACCTTAAAAATTGGCCGGCGACGCGTGAAGGCTGACGGGTTGCGGGAAGCAGCAGATCGTAGCGAAAGGGCTGTGCCGGTGACAGAGGTCGAACGACGCAGCGTCCGAGTTCGGCAAAATGTCTCGCAGTCACTGGCTCCACAATTGAAACACCCGCGCCAGCCGCGACCATCTCGCAAATCGAAGCGGACAACTGCGCTTCGGCGACAATCCGGGGGCGGGCGTCGCCAAGTGATAGAAAGGCATCTGTCTCCGACCGTGTGCCAATTTCTGCCCCCAGTGCGATGAAGGGCTGTTGATCGAAGTCCTTAGGCTCAAGCACGGTTTTTCGTTCGAGCTTATGTCCGGGCGGAAGCACAGCCAACATCGGCCCCGTAAACAGCGGACGGCGCAGAACGGCGGGATGATCATTATCCAGAGTTGCAAAGCCAAGGTCGAACTGTTGCGAACTGAGATGCCGTAGCACCGCTTGGGAACTGCGAGTGCGTAAAGACACGGCGATGCCCGGCTCTTCGGCGATAAACTCGGCGACAACATCGGGAAGGAACTTCAGCGCGAGGGCCGGCATTCCGGCGATGAGCAAGCTACCTGTCCGGAAATCTCGGATATCTTCGATCACCCGTGAAATTTCCGCCATACCGACAAAAGATCGCTCGACCTCTTCATAGAGCGCCCGGGCTTCCGGAGTGGGCACGACCTGCCGCCCCTGGCGCTCAAACATCTCGAAGCCAGCCGCATGCTCCAGATCTGCAATATGCTTACTGACAGAGGGCTGTGTCGTCCCAAGCACCTGCGCGGCGGAGGTGACCTTGCCGGTCTCCATCACCGCCCGGAATGCTTCAATCTGTCGGTGTGTGAGTCGGCCGATCATAGCGATACATAACCTAAGAGAATGAATAGAGAAGATATTACAATTATTCTTATGTGATCAACCCTGCGATTTTGGTCGCGGAGGAATCACATGCAGCACAGCGACCCTGAAATCACGATCGTCGGCGGCGGCCTTGTCGGCCTATCTGTCGCGCTCGGACTACTTTCGGCTGGAAAGCGAGTGCGAGTGCTGGACGGTGCTGACGGGGACGCGCGGGCTTCACAGGGGAACTTCGGGCTTATCTGGGGACAGGGCAAGGGCTGGGATTTCGCGCCCTATGCGAACTGGACGATGGATGCGCTGACCGCCTGGCCGGGTTTTGCGCGCCAACTGAAGGAGCTTTCGGGCATGGATGTGGCTTTGGACCAGTCGGGGGGGTATGAGTTCTTTACCGATCCAGCCGAGATGGCCGGTTTTGCAGCTCAGCTTGAGCAGCAAGCTGCCCACCTAAACGACCGTGCCAGCTTTGAAATTTTGTCCGGAGATGACCTTCGCAGTCAATTGGGGGGCATCGGGCCGGAAGTCGTCGGAGCGAGTTTTTCGCCCCGTGACGGACATGTGAACCCGCTTCGCTTTCTTCGGGCCCTCCGCCGTTCCGTGCATGCCTTGGGCGGATGCGTGACCATGGGCGCAACAGTTTCCACGATCACGCCACAGCCGGACGGTGGCTTCTCGCTTGCGTTGGCGAATGGTCAAACCCTCGGGGCCGAGATGGTTGTGCTCTGCGCCGGTCTTGACTCGACCGCTTTGGCCGGCGGGCTCGGGTTTGAGACTCAGGTAAGGCCGCAACGTGGCGAGCTCCTGATTACCGAAAAACTTGGGGATCGGTTGCCGTTCCTTTCCAGCACCATCCGTCAGGTCGATGAAGGTGGTATTCAGATCGGCGGCACCAAGACAGAAACAGGGATGGACGACAGCGAGAGCCTGGACGTCATGGCAGGTCTCGCGCGCCATGCGGTGACCGTGTTCCCCGCGCTCGCAGATGTGCGGGTGGTCCGGGCTTGGGGAGCGCTGCGGGTAATGTCTCCTGACGGCTACCCCGTCTATGCCAAGTCTGCCGCGCACCCTGGCGCCTTTCTTGTGACCTGTCACAGCGGTGTCACGCTTGCACCTCTGCACGCCAGCATCCTGGCCGAATGGATTCTGAACACGTCCACCACCCCTGATATGGAGGCCTTCGATGAGCGTCGCTTCGCGCTTTCGCACGCTGCCTGACACGGGAGACTGCGTGCAATTCTACCTTGACGATCTGCCGGTCATGGCCCCCGCCGGTGTGACGCTGGCGGCAGCTCTGTTGGCGCATTCGGGAGATTGGACGCGGCAAACCGCACAGGGCGCGCCGCGCACGGCGTTTTGCATGATGGGCATCTGTTTCGACTGTCTCGTGAACGTTAATGGCACGCCCAATACCCAGGCATGCATGACGCCGGTGCGCGAAGGGATGGTGGTGCGGCGCCAGTTGGGTCTGCGCAGCCTAAACGGAGACCAAGATGACTGATGTGGACCTCATCGTCATCGGGGCCGGACCGGCGGGCATGTCAGCAGCGGCTGTGGCGGCGCGCAGCGGTCTTCGGGTGCTGATGCTGGATGAACAGCCGCAGGCCGGTGGGCAGATTTACCGCAACGTCGCGCAGAACCAGGGCCGCCGTAGTTGGCTCGGCACGGCCTATGCCCAGGGGGCGGGCCTCGTTGAGGCGCTTGACCATCCGAACATCGAATTTCTGTCAGGTGCTACCGTTTGGAGGGTGGACAACGGGCCGCGGGTTACGTGGTCGCGCGGCGGGGCGAGCCAGACATTTTCGGCGGCACATGTGCTACTTGCGACCGGCGCGCAGGAACGTCCTGTGCCCTTTCCGGGCTGGACGCTTCCGGGCGTCATGCCCGCTGGAGCAGCGCAGATATTGATGAAAGCCGCCGGCATGCTCCCCCAAAATGCCGTGCTCGCAGGCTCGGGACCGTTGCTCTACCTCGTCGCAGCACAGATGATTGACGCTGGCTGCGCGCCGCTGGCGCTTGTCGAAACACAGACCACCCGCGGAATGTTCGGCGCAATGCGGCATCTGCCACGGGCGATGTTCGGGGCGGCGACCCTGCTGAAGGGGCTCGGCCTGATTGCGAAGATCCGCCGGGCGGGCGTGCCGCGCTATACGGCTGCTTCAGACTTCCGAGCTACTGCGGAGAGGAACGGTGATATCCGCTTTTCCTTCCGCGTCGCGGCAGAGGCGCGATCGCTCAACTGCGGCCTGCTGCTGACCCACCAAGGGGTGGTGCCGGGAACGCATATCACGCGGGCGGCGGGTATTGCGCACAGCTGGAACAAGGATCAGGGCGCCTACCAACCCGAATGCGACCGCTGGGGCGCCACCAATCAACCCGGTCTGCATATCGCAGGCGACGGCGCCGGAATCGGAGGGGCGGAAGCCGCCGCGGCGGCGGGTGAACTGACGGCGCTGAATATCCTGAGTCAGCTTGGCAAATGCGACGCCGATGCGCGCGACCAGCGTGCGGCGAGGCCGCGAGCCGCCCTGTTCCGCGCCCGAGCCATCCGCCCGTTTCTGGATGCCGCCTATGCTCCCCCGGCCGAGTTCCACGCCCCGGCAGACGACACGATTGTTTGCCGCTGCGAAGAGGTTTCCGCCGGCGCTGTCCGTCAGGCGATAGGCGAAGGACCTCACGGGCACCGGCAGATCAAGACCTCTTTGCGTTGCGGCATGGGTCCCTGTCAGGGCCGCATGTGCGACGCCACCCTACGCGGTCTCCTGAGCGCCGAAGCGAAGGGCAACCACCCGATCACGCCGCCGCGCGCGCGCAGCCCGATCAAGCCGATCGCCTTGGGCGAAATGGCCGCACTTTCACTCATCAAGGAGGACCCGGCATGAGCGCTCCCGCCGCCCTGAAAATCAAGGATTTGCACAAGAGCTTCGGCTCCCACGAGGTCATCAAGGGTATCTCGCTCGAGGCACCGAAAGGCGAGGTCATCGCGATCCTCGGTGCCTCTGGCTCAGGCAAGAGCACATTCCTACGCTGCATCAACCTGCTCGAGACGCCGAATTCCGGCGAAGTCTGGCTGGGCGGTGAACAGATGCGCATGACGCGGAACCGCCGGGGCGAGATCGTTCCGGCAGACCTCCGGCAGGTCGAGGGCATGCGCGCGCGTTTGGCGATGGTATTTCAGGGCTTCAATCTCTGGTCGCATATGACCGTGATGGACAATATCATGGAGGGCCCGCTTTACGTTCAAGGTATCTCGAAAACCGAGGCGCGCGGGAAAGCCGAGGCCCTGCTTGCAAAGGTAGGTCTGTCTGACCGGGCGGACTACTACCCGGCGCATCTGTCCGGTGGCCAGCAGCAGCGGGTGGCGATCGCCCGGGCGTTGGCAATGGACCCCGATGTGATGTTGTTCGATGAGCCGACCTCGGCCTTGGACCCCGAGCTGGTCGGCGAGGTATTGGGCGTCATGCGCGATCTGGCCGAAGAAGGCCGCACCATGCTTGTGGTGACCCATGAGATGGGCTTTGCCCGCGATGTCTCCACCCGAACCGTGTTCCTGCATCAGGGCGAGGTCTGCGAAGCGGGCCCGCCGGCAGAGCTGTTTTCCAACCCGCAAACCCCCGAGTTTCAAGCGTTCTTGTCACGCATGAACTGACCAACCACAGAGAGGACCAAACCATGTTTCGTAGAACAATCCTGAGCACCGTCGCGGCCGCCGCACTGGCCGCCATTGCCGCGCCGCTTGCCGCCCAAGACACGCTGCGCATCGGCGTCGAGGGGGCCTACCCTCCGTTCTCCTCCAAAGAGGCCGATGGCACGCTGGTGGGCTTTGACATCGACATTGCCAAAGCGCTCTGCGCCGAGATGCAGCGCGAGTGCGAGCTGGTCGAGCAGGAGTGGGACGGCATGATCCCGGCCCTGAAGGCGCGCAAGTTCGATGCCATCGTCGCCTCCATGTCGATCACCGAAGAGCGCAAGCGCCAGATCGATTTCTCCGAAAAATACTACCAAACCCCGGCGCGACTGGTTGCCCCGAAGGATGCTGGTTTCGAAGGCACCCCCGATGGACTGGCCGGCAAGCGCATCGGTGTCCAGCGCGGCGCCACGCACCAGTGCTACGCCGAGAAGATGTTCCCCGAGGCCGAGATCGTGCTCTATGGCTCTCAGGACGAAGTGTTCCGTGACTTGGCGCTTGGCCGGGTGGACGCACAGCTGTCCGACAGTCTTATCGCGCAGGAAAGCTTCCTGAGTTCCGATGAAGGCGCTGATTTCGCCTTTCTGGGCGGTGATCACACCGATGTCGACTGCTACGGCGAAGGCGTTGGCATCGCCGTGCGCAAGGGTGAGGACAAGCTGCGTGAAGACTTCAGCGAGGCCATCACAGCGCTCCGCGAGAACGGCTCATATGCCGAGATAAACGACAAATACTTCCCCTTCGACATCTACGGCGGTCGCCCCCAAGGGCAATGACCTAAAGAACAAGCTTTGCATTGGGGCGGCAGAGCGCCGCCCTGATGATCCAACGGAGGACACGCGATGAACTTGCTCTTGGACTACCAAGATCAATTGATCAACGGCACGATCATGACCATCAAGCTGGCGCTGACATCGCTGACGATCGCGCTGATCTTCGGCCTGCTTGGCGCTTGGGCAAAACTCTCATCCAATCGCGCATCGCAGCGGCTGGCTGGCGCCTATACGACCGTCGTGCGCGGCGTGCCCGATCTGGTGCTGATCCTGCTGGTGTTCTTCGGCGGACAGGTGACCCTTAACAATCTCGGCGCGGCGACGGGGCTTTGGGGCTATGTCGAGGTCAGCCAGTTCGCGGCCGGCGCGGGCACCATTGGGGTGATCTTCGGCGCCTATTTCACCGAAACGTTTCGCGGCGCCATCATGGCCATTCCCCGTGGCCAGATCGAGGCGGGCATCAGCTGCGGAATGCGCAAATCGCTGATCTTTCGACATATCATCTGGCCCCAGATGATACGCTTTGCCTTGCCGGGCTTCACCAATAACTGGCTGGTGCAGTTGAAGACCACGGCGCTGGTTTCGGTCATCGGGCTTCAGGATCTGGTCTACAACGCCTTCACCGCCGGCCGCTCGACGGGCCAGCTCTTCACCTTCATGGCGGCGGCCTTTGTTATCTATCTGCTGCTCACCGGCGTGTCTGATCTGCTGCTACGGGCGGTGGAGCGCCACTACAATCGCGGCGTGGCGCGGGCGTGATCATGGAAGAATTGCTGGCCTATGTTCCGCTCGACATCGCCCTGATCGCCGCGAATTTCGACCGCTTTCTTTATGGCGTCTGGGTGACGCTGAACCTGACCTTCCTGTCGCTGTTCCTGGGGGGCTTGCTGTCGGTCCCAATGGCAATTGCCCGCGCGGCAGAACACCCTGTCTTCAACCCGTTGGTGCAGGCCTACACCTACGTCTTCCGGGGAACACCGCTACTGGTGCAGACCTATCTGATCTACTACGGCGTCGGTCAGTTCGAGGTGATCCGCCAGAGTTTCCTTTGGGACCCGATCCTGTCATCGGCCTGGTGGTGCGCGCTGATCGCTTTCACGCTCAATACCGCCGCCTATACGACCGAGTTGCTGCGGGGCGCCATTGCGGATACGCCCACGGGCGAGGTCGAGGCCGCTATTGCTACGGGCCACTCCTACCGCAGCCGCATGCGTCGGATCATCCTGCCCTCGGCCTTCCGCCGCGCGATCCCGGCGTATTCCAACGAGGTGATCTTCATGCTGCACGGGTCGGCCATCGCCAGCACGATCACTTTGCAGGACATACTGGGTGTCGGGCGTTGGTTGAACGGACGCTACTACCTTGCCTACGAAGGCTTCATCACCGCCGCTGTGCTTTATTTCCTGATCGTTCTTTGCATCACATGGGTCTTCCGCGGTATCGAACGCCGTTATCTGCGCCATCTAACCCGGCGCGCGACGACTGCTTCATCCGATGCGGCCAGCCTTCCTACACCTGAAAGAATATGACCATGATCGAACGCCTCCAGACCAATCAGCGCATGAGTAAAATTGTGAGACATCGTGGGGTCGTCTATCTCTGCGGACAAGTCGGCAACGGTGCCACAGTTGCCGAACAGACCGAAGATTGCCTTGGCCGCGTCGATAGGTTGCTCCGCGAAGCAGGTTCTTCGCGTGACCATATATTGCAGACGATTGTCTGGCTGGCGGACATGGCTGACTTCGATGAGATGAACGCCGTTTGGGATGCTTGGGTGCCACGAGGATCTGCCCCGGCGCGTGCTTGCGGCGAAGCCAAGCTGGCCGATACAGATCTTAGGGTCGAGATAATCGTCACGGCCGCGGTGATTGAGTCATGATAAGTTTGCATTGCGACATACGCCACGTGCTGCACTAAGAGCTTATATCTAAACAAACTGATTCTTGACTAATTCCCAAAGAGCGAATTTGCGGTCGCAGCGAACGACCGTTTTCCGCCCTTCATTCCAAAGGCCCTCGCAATCGCAGCGCAAACTGAGCGGCCGCAGCGAACGGCAGGAAAGTCCCGCACAGCTGACTTTCACCAAACGAGAGTAATGCACGATGTGTGAATGGCCGGTCTCGGGAAGTCGCAGTGCGGCATCGAAGCCGGGTCTGAATGTCCGGTTAGGGCCGGATGCGACATACGGCCAAAGGTCCGTCGCACCTGAACCCATCTTTCGCAGGTCCGGATGAACCAAGAGAAACCTACTCGGCTGGTATTGGCTGCGAAGCGAGGACATGCTCGACGAGTTCAAGATCTTCCTCCCTGCCATTTTGCAGGACCCCGAAACGCTCGGTCAAATCGATAATCCTCATTAACTGCTTCGGCGATAGTTCGATCCCAAGGTAGATCGCGCGGCTGCCGATATCCCATGTAGCGTCGATGACGCGTCCGGATGTTGGGCAGAGGTTCCAAGCGTGCTGAAAAGGAAGCGCACCCAGATCGACATCCCATCCATAGCCCTCACAGTAAGGAAACCCATGGGACAAGCTCAGTCGCCAAGCATTGCGAAAACACTGTTTTTGAGGCCCTTTCTTTATGCTTGGCGGCAAAGCATTTCCCACCCAACGGCTGCCGTTCAGGCGAAGGTAGTCTGTGAGAGGCAGGGCTCCGTAGGGACCGGCTAAAGTCTGGTCGATTAAGTCAAGGTGCTGCGTAGCGTTCATGTCGTGTCTCCTGTCTGGTGCTCAGAAGATTGGTCTTTGCCGTCGGAATGAAAAATTTAAATTGGAGGGATGGTCCGCCTTCGCTCGAAAGGTGACTCTCGCACCCGGAGCAATCCTGCACGCCGCCGTTTAGCACTGCGGGGTGGCGGTGACGGCTATCATAACGTTCCGGAATGAGGCGACAGCCAGTTCAGTTGAGCGTCGCCGCTGTCTATGAGGAAGGTTCGCTCGAACGGGTAATCAGAGTGGTCCCCGCGGAGGGTGGTTGTTGATGGGCCTCGCTACCCCCGCCTGCCTGTCGGGCAGTCTTTCAATGGCAACTTGGTCACCAGGCGGAAGCGTCTGCTGCACGGACTGGCTCACTCCGCCGGTGAACATGGGTTCGGCTATACCGGTATGAAACGAGGTAATACCGCGCAGTTACCAGCACTCGCAGTCGCGCATGACGTTCTTTGGACGGCCCAACTTTTAAGGTCTGGTCCTGCCTCTGCGAACGCATCCCCGCCTCTCGACCTTCCGAAAGGAATGCCTCGCGCGAGCGGGTCATCTGTCGCCCGCGGCACGGACAACTATGTCATGTTCGATCGAATGGCCGGTCCAGTTGCTCACGTTCAATCAGTAGCGGTCTAAACAGGCAACTCGGGGATCATGGCACGGGGGCGGCCATTCTCCGCCCAAAGGAACGCCAGCGTAATCGGCAGCCGGGAGCGGCGTGGGCCGGCCGCCCCGGGATTCAACCAAAGAAGGGAGCCGGTCTCTTCAATGCTGGGCTTGTGCGAATGGCCTGAGATCACAACATTCCGGCATTGGGCCTCCGAATCGACCTGTAGATCCTTGCGGTCATGGATCATGTAAATGTTCAGCCCGTGGATTGTGAGGCTCGCCGTTCGGGGCAGGTCTTCGGCCCAGGGACTACGGTCGATGTTGCCGCGTATTGCCGGCAAGGGCGCTACGCGGGCGAGAGCGTCGAGATGCGCTGGATCGCCGATGTCTCCTGCATGCAGGATGTGGCCGACGCCTTGCAGAGCTTCCAGCGCTTCGGGTCGGAGCAGGCCGTGAGTATCGGAGATGACGCCGACAACCTCTTCAGGAGCTGGCGGGCATAGAGACTGAACAGGAGAAGCCTCGGTGGTCATCGAAGACAGTTCTGCATGTGGTTAGCTCCTCGGCGATTGGCTTTGCACGACTGTAGAATGCGGACGGCTACATCAGGCAGATTGGGCGTTCCTCCTACATTTTCACCCTTTTCTCGGGAATTTGCTTGGCAGCTCACGCTAATCAAGGTTGAGTTCGATATCCGAACCGATGCGGCCGCGGGCCTTCACGAAAGCATCGTTGAAGGCATCTTCGCTATCGATCTGCTTGTCCGAGATAAGCAGCGCGAAGTGGCCACCACACGCAGTCACGTAGCGCTCGATTGACTCGAGGCTTGGCACGGACCCGGACAGGGATTCCAGCCGTGCGATTATCGATTGGGTCATACCTGCTGCCGCAGCGACTTCGTCTTGGGTCAGCCCCCGTGCATCACGCAGAGCGCGCAGTTTCACGGCGATCTCACGCTTGCGGACGTTCTGGGCTTGGCGCTCCGCGAGTTGCGGATGCGCGAGATGGAGCGCGTTTCGGAGGGATGTGTAACTTTTCGCCATTACCAGTATCTCCATTGTCGAGTCGTAGTATAGCACATTTGCTATGAATTGATTTGTTACTTGAGAGGTTTTTAACACGCGTCCGGTCAGTCTGGCCAACCTCGTCACTTGAGGCCTGCCTGTCGTGTCCCCCACTTACAAATAGACCGGCACTTGGACTCGTTTCGGGTAATGCAATCAGGCGCATTGGCGCGCCCCGTCAAGAAGCCTCGTCAGCTACCTGGACGGCTCGTT
>NZ_DGMH01000060.1:750-3142 GCF_002388305.1 Sulfitobacter sp. UBA4523 | reverse complement strand
GGACGGCTCGTTCCCGGAGGGTGTCGAAGGTCTGTGGGGAGCGGGGCTCGTCTTACGCGCTCTTGCGACCTTCATCGAGAAGCGCGCGAAGTTCCTGCCGATCCAGGTCGCGCCGGATCAGATCGCGCACATATTCGCTCGCAGTGCCGTAGCCGCGTGCCTTGGCCTGAGCGTCCACTGCTTAGCGCATGTCATCCGGCAAGGAGATATTCATCGTAACCATGCGAGCAAATTGAGGACTTCGGCAAATTTTAGCAAGACGACGGGTTGATGCCGGCCGAGGGCGGGCTGCCCGGATCAAGCGCAGGAAGTGGCTACATTCTTATCTAAGGGGGTCTGTCGCCAGCGCGCTCAGCCTCGTTGACGGCCTTTGTCGTTTAACAGAAAGCGCCTTCTATGGACGGCGTGACGACCCGAAAAAATATGCGCGCAGGTCGCGAAAAAAATTGCGCGCGGAACGCAGCTAAGTCCTTGATCCCCCGCGTGCCAGACGAAAAAATATGCGCGCCCCTACAGCGATGTAGGGAAGCGGGTAAAATTGCGTGGCGCGCATAAGTTTGCGCGTCGCGGATGCAGCCAAGCATTCTGATATCCTGTTAATTCAACAACTTATTTGATTCACTCAAATACGGAGGGCCTATAGGATCGCGCCAGGCTTGCCGCCTCCCCCTTCAAATCCGAGTGAACATTCCAATTAGCCTTCAATCACTCTATGCCCATTGCCCATGACATTGGACTGGCCCCTTACCCCCGCCCCAATCAGCTCCGCGTTTTATGTTTACAACTACATTCGCTTAGGGCAGGCGGCCGCTTACGGCCCTAAACTGCCATTCGTTGGACTGATCATTGCTAGGCCGTTGATTCCTCAAACCAGCCATCGGTGGCATCGTGCAGCATAATTTGGCAGGATGAGGTCAGCAGTGCGGGCAAACGTTGCTTTGCAAGACGGTCACTATGGCCCTTGGCAGAACTTAGCTGCAAGCCCCCTGCACGGACTGAACCAATAGCAATGTGACCTGCGAAGGTCGAGCCTTACGCTTGGCCAGCAGCATCCGCACGTTGAGTGCTTCGGTCGCTTACCTAAAACCTTAAACACACAAAAGCAGGAAAAGTTGCTACACCGATATTGATAATGAATATTCATTACCTAAATTGACCATGGCCCGCGGTGAGGATGATAAATGCCCAGAATGAGCAAATCAGAGACCAGAGAAAAGCTCCGCGACGCTTTGGTCGCCGAAGTTGTGGAAAACGGGATTTCCTCGTTAAATGTAGCAGGCATTGTTGCGCGGGCAAAGGTCTCGGCAGGCACGGTCTACGTCCATTTTGAAAACAAGGATGACATGCTCCGGAATGTGTACATGGAGCTTAAGGCAGACTTCCACCACATCGTCACCAAACATCAGGTCGAGACCGACAGCGCGCAACTTGTCCGAAATATGTGGTTTGCGATGTTCGACTTTGTGCGTATCCGCCCGCAGGACTTCCTGTTTCTCGATTATGCGAGTGCTGCAAAGATACTCTCACCAGAGCAACAAGCCATCACAGACAAATATGCCGCTGATATTGCGGCACTCCTAAAACGTGGGGTGGATGACGGCACTTTGGCCGATCTTGATACCAGTCTGCTTTCACTTTTGTTGGTGGCTCCCGCCATGCAGCTCGCACGCAGTGCCGTCCTTTCAGGTCAGAAAACCCCCGAAACACTGATCGAACAGACCTTTGAGCGGGTCTGGCTTTCGATCGCAAAATAGTAATCAAAAGGATCAAACCATGCCGAAAGTTATACTCATCACAGGCACATCCACTGGCCTTGGCGTGGCCACTGCCGTTCAGGCCGCACAGGCCGGACACACCGTGTATGCCACCATGCGCAACACACAAAAACGCGGCACTCTCGATGCGGCTGCACAGGTTGCGGGGGTATCGCTGAACGTGCTGCAACTTGACGTGCAGGATACGGGCTCTGTCAACGCAGCAATCGATACCGTTATTGCCGAACAGGGCCGCATTGATGTGCTGATCAACAACGCTGGCATGGGGTATGTGCGCAGCCTTGAGCAGGCCGAAGAAACTGATATCCAAAAGATCCTCGACATCAACTACACAGGCGTCACGCGCTGCATCAAGGCGGTCATGCCACACATGCGCAAAGCCCGCGCCGGCCATGTGATTAACATCAGTTCTGTCGGTGGCTTGGTTGGTCAGCCGTTCAACGAAATCTACTGCGGCGCGAAATTTGCTGTCGAAGGCCTGACAGAGGCAATGGCCAGCTACATCACCCCAGCGTTCGGCATCCACTTCACCGCCGTTGAGCCAGGCGGCATAGCTTCTGAGTTCGCCAATACGGTGTTGGAGCAAGTCGAACAGACGGGTGGCATGTTGGAGGACC
>NZ_DGMH01000060.1:0-682 GCF_002388305.1 Sulfitobacter sp. UBA4523 | reverse complement strand
GGCATGTTGGAGGACGAATACCTGCCGATCCTTCAAAAGTATATTGCGGGTTCTCAAAATCGCCAAGAGACGGGTATCTACCAGACCGCGGATGAGGTCGCTGCGATTGTCATGAAGGTAATGGGTTCAGAACAGCCTCCTGTCCGCACGCGGACTTCTGAATGGTCCGAAGACTTCAGCAAACTCAAGACCGGCCTTGATCCGGATGGATTAAGGCAGCAATCGCTGGTCGCCGAACAGTTCCTGAAATAGTCTAGGCGTTCGGGGCCTCTGACTTTTCTGTTTCATAATGAAATCAAACGTCGCTATGAAATTTGGCGACGTTTGCGATGCATATCTGCCTTTTCTACGCTTCGCAGAATCGGCCCAAGTCGGCCTTCTCCGGACATCGGTGCCACCTTACCTTGCCCCAACGCGGCTTCACCAAACCGGTAATTCGTCAAATGGTGCAGAGCATTTGACCAGCTGTGGTGGCCTCAGCAAGTTTTCTGTCAAAAACGCCTGACAATATGTCAACTCAAACATGATGTCAGGATACCAGACAACACACCACCCACTCTGAGGAGTTCGACCTCGTGTCGCGTTTCCACGGCGGCGCGACACACAATACTCTGCACAGATCCATTTGGTCGGTAACGTCTGAAGTGGTCCCACCTTTTCGGACAGCTTGCGCGTCTGGTGT
>NZ_DGMH01000024.1:208680-209040 GCF_002388305.1 Sulfitobacter sp. UBA4523 | reverse complement strand
AAGATATGCGATGTCCAGAACGGAGCCCTTAACTGCGTTCTTCATTTCTGTCGGCTTCTCGGTAGAAATGGCGATCTTCTCCGGTCGGATCGCAAGATGAGCTTCCTGCCCATCGCTAAAGGGGCGTTCTGATGCCGCAAGCAAGGGGGCCTCATTCGCGACCCAATCAAGGTGGTACATATTTTCGCCCGCGGGCTTCACCGTGCCAGAGATAATGTTCACGTCACCGATGAAGTCAGCGACGTAGACGGAATTAGGTGCTTCGTAGATACCTCCTGGCGTCGCGACCTGGATGATCTGCCCTTCGTCCATCACAGCCACGCGGCTCGCGACGGTCATCGCTTCCTCTTGGTCGTGGGT
>NZ_DGMH01000024.1:208206-208535 GCF_002388305.1 Sulfitobacter sp. UBA4523 | reverse complement strand
ACGATAACAAAGGTGGTCCCTGTGCTTTCCTGGATATCCATCAGTTCAAACTGGGTGTCCTGACGCAGCTTTTTGTCCAGCGCGCCAAGCGGTTCGTCCAGTAGCAAAAGCTTCGGCGCTTTGGCGAGGGACCGCGCAAGCGCGACCCGTTGACGTTGCCCCCCCGAGATCTGGTGGGGTTTGCGTTTGGCAAATTTGGTAAGGCGCGTCAGCTTGAGCATCTCTTCAACGCGCGCGGCGATATCTGCCTTGGACATATCCCCTCGTTTCAACCCAAAGGCGATATTCTCCCAGACAGACAGATGTGGGAACAGGGCATAGGACTGAAA
>NZ_DGMH01000024.1:191277-208072 GCF_002388305.1 Sulfitobacter sp. UBA4523 | reverse complement strand
GAACAGGGCATAGGACTGAAACATCATGTTCACCGCCCGCTTGTTCGGCGGGATGCCCGCGATATTCTTACCCGCCAATTCGATCTTGCCCGCGCTCGGGTTTTCAAACCCGGCAAGCATGCGCATCATCGTTGTTTTACCGCAGCCCGAAGGCCCCAGCAGAGCAAAGAACTCGCTTTCATAAACACTCAAAGACAGATCATCGATCGCAACGAAATCGCCAAAACGCTTTGTCACATTCTCGAAGCGGATAAGCGGCTTTTCGTTCGGGTCATCCCACGGGGCGAAAACGGGTTGGCTCACTTTGATCTATCCTTTGCACAGCGTTTACCCCTCCGAATGGAAGGGTCCGGTTGATCGGGTCAAAACCGGTAAGGCTTTGACCCGATGCGATTTTAGATACCAGATTTGATCTTCGTCCACATACGCGTGACGACACGCTGTACCTTGGGTGAATATGAAGAAATGGTATACAGGTTTTCCAGCGTGGCTTCGTCTGGGTAAATCGCTGTGTCCCCGATCACGTCTTCGGCAAGGAACTCCTGGCTCGCCTTGTTGCCGTTCGCATAGTAAACGTAGTTCGACGCGGCGGCCATATTCTTTGCGTCCATCATGAAATTCAAGAACTTATGCGCCCCATCCGGGTTTGGCGCATCCGCTGGAATAGCCATATTGTCGAACCACATCAGCGCCCCTTCCTTTGGCGCGTAATAGGCGATTTCGACACCGTTATCCGCCTCGGCCGCGCGGTCACGCGATTGCAGGATGTCACCCGACCAACCGAAGGCAACGCAGATATCACCGTTGGCCAGTGCGTTAATATACTCCGAGCTGTGGAATTTTTGAACGTGGGGGGCAACCGCCGTCAAAACAGGCTCTGCCTTCGCGATCACGTCGGGGTCCTGGGATTGAGGATCTTCGCCCAGAAACTTCAGAGCCGCGGGGATCATTTCTGTCGGAGCGTCAAGGAAATGCACGCCACATTCGGCCAGCTTTTCCATATTCTCGGGCTTGAATACGAGGTCAAGCGAATCAACAGGGGCATCTTCGCCCAGCACTTCCTTAACCTTGGTCATGTTCACGCCAAGCCCGGTGGTGCCCCACATATAGTTAACGGCATATTCATTACCGGGGTCGTATTTCGATACGCGGTCCTCAATCACGTCCCACATGTTGGTGATGTTCGGCAGCTTGTCTTTGTCGAGCTTCTGGAAAACCCCCGCCGTGATCTGGCGTTCAAGGAAGGTACCGGTCGGGACAACCACGTCATAGCCAGACCCGCCTGCAAGCATCTTGGTTTCAAGCACTTCGTTACTGTCAAACACGTCATAGATCAGATCAATGCCGGTTTCTTTTTCAAATTTCTGCAACAGGTCTTCGTCGATGTAGTCGGACCAGTTATAGACCCGCACCTCTTCCCCCAAGGCGCTGGTGGCGATCAATGCCGTTGCTGCGATTGAGCTGAGCAAGCTATATTTCATTGTCATCTCCCGTTGTGTAGGCTCAGTTGATCCGAACCTTTCGTCAATTTGATCAAGTTTTGCGTCATGCGACAAGATCATTTATAATTTTACGCAGGTGCATGCCGTGGTTCAAAATGTGGTTGAGTACAATTTAGGCAAATTTGATGAACGTAAATTCCGCTGACCTTGCGTCGCAAAAGCCTTTGGAAAGCCCGGCCAAGGTGCCGGCCCATCAGCATGTCTATGAACGCGTGCGCAAGCTGATCCTGTTCGGCGACCTTGCCCCCGGTCAGGCGGTCACCATTCAAGGCCTTGCAGAAACCCTTGATGCGGGCATGACCCCGGTGCGCGAAGCGCTGCGCCGTTTGATCGCCGAAGGCGCGCTGGTGCATCAGGGCAATCGCCGCGTATCGGTCCCTGTGCTGGACCTAGAGGGGGTTAACGAGCTGGAATTCATGCGAAAAACGCTTGAAGCAAAGCTTGCTCAACGTGCCACAAGCCGCATGTCAGAGACTGTTTTAAGCGAACTTGCACATGTGGACGACGCGCTGAACCACGCGATTGATCGTGGGGATATCGGCGAATACCTGACCCAGAACTACCGCTTTCACACCATCGTCAACACCTGTGCCGAGGCCCCTATTCTGGCCGCGACTGTCGACCGTTTATGGCTGATGTTCGGCCCGTCGCTGCGCGTGGTCTGCGGTCGGTTTGGCACGTCGAACCTGCCAGATAAACATGCCGACTTGCTGGCGGCTTTTCGCGAAGGCGATGCGGCAAAGGCTGCGCAGGCCATGGCCGAGGATGTTTCTCAGGGCATGGTCCAGATTCGCGCCTCTCTTTGATTAAAATCTGATCGGCTGATAGCCGTTTATCATCACCACAGCAGAGCGATTCGATTGACTCTGCATAATTTGATCATATTCTGAGCCCAATCTTCCCTCCCCATTCCCAGAGGTGTTCTTTATGGCCCATATCACCAACCACATGCCCACCGCCGAGCTGCAAGCACTTGACGCCGCGCATCACATGCACCCGTTCACCACCAATGACGAACTTGCCGAGAAGGGCGCGCGGATTATCACCCGTGCCAAGGGCGTCTACCTGACCGACAGCGAGGGGAACGAGATCCTTGACGGGATGGCGGGCCTTTGGTGCGTCAACATCGGTTATGGCCGTCAGGAAATGGCCGACGTCGCCGCGCGCCAGATGCTCGAGCTGAACTACTATAACACTTTCTTCATGACCTCGCACGTGCCCGCCATCGCCCTTGCAAAAGAGATCGCGTCACTGGCCCCCGGCGATCTGAACCATGTATTCTTTGCCGGGTCGGGGTCCGAAGCGAATGACACCAACATCCGGATGGTGCGCACCTATTGGGCCATGAAAGGGAAGCCAGAGAAATCCCACATCATCAGCCGCAAGAATGCCTATCACGGGTCGTCGATGGGGTCCGGCTCCCTTGGTGGCATGAGCTATATGCACGAACAGGGCGGCATGCCGATCCCCGGCATTCACCACATCAACCAGCCCGACTGGTGGGTGGAAGGTGGCGACCTCACGCCCGAGGCCTTCGGCCTTGCCCGCGCGCAAGAGCTTGAGGCCAAGATACTTGAGCTTGGGGCAGATAATGTCGCGGCGTTCATCGGTGAACCCATTCAGGGCGCGGGCGGGGTTATCGTGCCGCCAAGCACCTACTGGCCCGAAATCCAGCGTATTTGTGACAAGTACAATGTATTGATCATCGCGGACGAGGTGATCTGTGGCTTTGGCCGCACAGGCAGTTGGTTCGGGTCCGAGACCATGGGGATCAAGCCGCATATCATGACCATCGCCAAGGGCCTAAGCTCTGGCTACCAGCCGATTGGCGGGTCCATTGTGTGTGACGAGATCGCGCAGACGATCGGGTCCGGGGAATTCAATCACGGCTATACCTATTCGGGGCACCCCGTCTGCTCGGCCGTGGCACTGGAAAACCTGCGGATTATGCAGGACGAAAACATTCTGGATCACGTGAACAATGTTGCGGCCCCCGCCCTGAAGGAAGGGCTGGCCAAACTGGCAGAGCATCCTTTGGTCGGCACCGTCAACGTCGCGGGTCTTATGGCCTCGCTGCCGCTGTCCCCGCGCAAAGAAACGCGGTCGAATTTCGCAGGCGACGCAGGAACCGTCGGTTATATGTGTCGTGAACGCTGCTTTGCGAATAATCTGGTGATGCGCCACGTCGGCGACCGGATGATCATCTCGCCACCGCTGGTGATCACCCCCGAAGAGATCAAAGTATTCATGACGCGCGCCACCAAAGCGCTGGATGAAACCTATACCGCGGTCAAAGAAGGCGGCCTGCTCAAGGCAGCCGAAGACCACGCGCAAGACGCTGAATCGCCGCTCGGCTAAGGCGTGACATACATTCGGGACGCGGCGCAAAGGTCGCCCGTCCCGCCGCTGGAAGCCCTGCAAGGACTTGTCTGTTTGCGACATCGGCAGAGGCTGACCAGCGCTCAAAATCGCCGGGTTCGGGGCGAGCCGCTGAGGCTTAACCTATGGGAGATATTAACGAATTCCCCTTATTTCAAGCAGGCTGCACAGTAATTCCGCAGGCAAAAGAACTGTTTCTTGTCAAATAACCGTCGATCTTCCCGCAATTGACGCTTTCTGCCCAAAAGTGTCGTTAATTGGTTGCAAAGCGGAAACCAGCCAGTTTTAACTTCCTGTCAACAAGGGCGCTTGAACGTCACAATAAACGGGGAGCCAGCTTTGGCAGATACTTCAGCAACGAATGCGTTCGTAGAATTTGAACGCGTGCAGAAAAGCTATGACGGCGAAAATCTCGTCGTAAAAGACCTCAACCTGTCGATGCCGAAAGGCGAGTTTCTGACAATGCTCGGGCCATCGGGGTCCGGCAAGACCACCTGCCTGATGATGCTGGCGGGTTTCGAAACGGCCACGCATGGCGACATCCGGCTTGATGGTAAATCGATCAACAACATCCCGCCGCACAAACGCGGCATTGGCATGGTGTTCCAGAACTACGCGCTTTTCCCGCATATGACCGTTGCCGAAAACCTCGCCTTCCCGCTTGAGGTGCGCAAGATCGGCAAGTCCGAGCGTGAAGAGAAAGTAAAGATCGCGCTGGACCGTGTTCAGATGGGCGACTTCGGCGGCCGCCGTCCGGCACAGCTTTCCGGTGGTCAGCAGCAACGTGTTGCCTTGGCCCGTGCTTTGGTCTTCGAACCCGAACTGGTGTTGATGGACGAACCGCTGGGGGCGTTGGACAAACAGCTGCGCGAAACATTGCAGTTCGAGATCACGCATCTGGCGCATGAACTGGGCATCACCGTGGTCTACGTGACCCACGACCAGACCGAAGCGCTGACAATGTCCGACCGCGTGGCCGTGTTCGAAAACGGGCGCATCCAACAGTTGGCCCCGCCCGATCTGCTGTATGAAGAGCCCGAAAACAGCTTTGTTGCGCAGTTCATCGGCGAGAATAACACTCTTGAAGGCGTCGTGACCGAGATCAAGGGCGGCACGTGCCTTGTGCAGCTGGACGGCGGCGGCCTGATCGAGGCAAAGCCGATCAACGTGACCCGCGCCGGCGAACGCACCCGCGTATCGATCCGCCCCGAGCGCGTCGAATTCAACAAGGACCGGATGCAGGAAGGGGCACATACCCTGAAAGCCGAAGTGCTTGAATTCGTCTATATGGGCGACATCTTCCGCACCCGCCTGCGGGTTGCCGGGACCGACAACTTTATCATCAAGACACGAAACGCACCCGATCAGGTACGTTTGAAGCCAGGCCAGCAGATCGAGATTGGCTGGTTGGCAGAGGATTGCCGCGCCCTCGACGCATAAGCGTCAGGACGCGGCCGGCCGTCCAACGTTCGACGGCGTCGCACGAGGCTGTGGTTAAGCCCGATATCACACCCTCAAGACCCTAACGGGCATATAATGGGAGACTATCTAATGAAGTTTACGACAACGCTACTCGCATCCTCCGCGATCATTGGCGCTGGCACATTGGCATTCGCCGATGCGCATGCGGACATGGCCAAAGAGATGACGCTTGTTTCCTGGGGTGGCGCTTACCAAGCCAGCCAAGACAAAGCGTATCTGCAGCCCTATCTGGAAATGCACCCTGAACTCTCTGCTGTTTGGGATGAAAGCTCCAACGAAGCCGTGGCAAAACTGCGCGCGATGAACGAAGCCGGCAACGTGACCTGGGATCTGGTCGACGTGGTTGCCGCTGACGCCATCCGCCTGTGCGACGAAGGTCTGGCGATGGAAATCGACGCGGACGAGATGCTGGCTGAAGCCCCCGACGGGACATCCGCTGAAGACGACTTTGGCGACCTGCTGGTCAGCGACTGCTTTATCCCGCAGATCGTGTATTCAACCACATTCGGGTATCGCACAGACATGGTTGGTGACACGCCTCCAACCAAAATCTGCGACGTCTTCGACACCGAAGCCTACCCAGGCAAGCGCGCGCTTGAAAAGCGTCCGATCAACAACATGGAATGGGCGCTGCTCTGTGACGGCGTTGCAAAGGACGAAGTCTATGACGTTCTGGCAACTCCAGAAGGTCAGGAACAGGCTCTGGCCAAGCTCGACACCATCAAGGACGACGTGATCTGGTGGTCCGCCGGTGCCGACACGCCACAGCTGCTGGCCGATGGCGAAGTCGTCATGGGGTCCACCTACAACGGCCGTCTGTTCAGCGTTATCGAAGAGCAAGACCAGCCCGTTGCAATGCTGTGGGACGCGCAGGTGTTCGACCTTGACGGTTGGATCATCCCAGCGGGTCTGCCTGACGACCGTCTGGCGCGCGTCAAAGACTTCGTGAAATTCGCGACAGACACCCAGCGTCTGGCGGATCAATCGCAGTACATCAGCTACGGCCCTGCCCGTTTGTCCTCCGCTCCTATGGTTGGCAAGCACGCAGAACTGGGCATCGACATGGCACCACACATGCCAACCGACCCGGCCAACGCAAAGAACACGTTCCTCTACAACTACGAGTTCTGGGCTGACTACCGCGACGACATCGACGCGAAGTTCCAGGCATGGTTGGCGCAATAATCGCCTGAACCATTCGGAGGAGGCCGCTTTGGCCTCCTCCACCCCTTATTTGTTTTTCCATTTTCCCGACCTTCCAGCGACCTAACCCCATGGGGCCGATATGAGCGATACCGCCGACGCGACGAATGACACACCTGAACAGACCGGCCCGATGCTGGCCGCGGACGGCACACCGCTGAAACGCAGCCTGAACCGTGCGCTCCGTCGTCAGAAGCTCAGCGCGCTTTTGCTGATCGCCCCTCTGCTGATCTTTATCCTGATCACCTTTATCGCACCGATCGCCGATATGCTGTTCCGCTCTGTCGAGAACCAGATCGTCAGCGACACGCTGCCCCGCACCACGCAAACCCTGTCCGACTGGGACAGCGAAAGCGGTGAAACCCCCGGTGCCCCCGTCTACAAGGCGCTTTACGAAGACCTGTTCATCGCACAGGAACGCAAATTGCACACCCGTCTGGGCTCAAGGCTCAACTACGAGCTGACCGGTGCATCGTCCCTGTTCCGCAAATCCGGCCGCGGCGTGGATGACATTGGCGAAGTGTTTCAGGACCAGTTCGAGGATCTGAACGACTTCTGGAAGAAGGGCGAAAACTGGAACGCTCTGCTTGGCTCCGACGCATGGCTGGCAGAGATTTCCGACTGGAAAAAATCCTCCGGCGACGACCAACCCGCGTTTGAAATGCGCGAAGGCATGGCAGAGCTTCTGCCCGAGACCGCCGAATACTACGAAATTTTCGCCGACTTCGTTCAGAACGACGACGAAGACAACCTCTACAAGGAAGACCCATGGGCGCTGATCTACTCGGCCCTTTATGACGACCTGACAGGCCCCACGGCATCGCAAATCACCAGCTATTCAGGCCCGGCATCAGCCGAGCTGACCGAGGCAGCCGCAGCCGCCCCTGCATTCGACGCAGTCGATTACAAAACGGCCTTCACCGAGATTGACGACGATTGGGGCAAAACCCCGATCTGGAGCACCATCCGCGCCTACAGTCCCGCGCTGACCAACGGCTATTTCCTGAATGCCGTCGACATGCAGAAAACGGCTGACGGTCCCGAATTCCGCCCCGACAACGAACGCATCTACGGCACGCTGTTCCTACGCACGCTGTTCATGTCGGTCTGCATCACCCTCAGCTGTATCCTGCTGGGCTATCCGGTGGCGTGGATCCTCGCCAACCTGCCCGCGCGTACCGCGAACCTGCTGATGATCCTCGTGCTGCTGCCCTTCTGGACCTCGCTTCTGGTGCGGACATCGGCGTGGAAGGTCATGCTGCAACAACAGGGTGTGATCAACGATACACTGGTGTGGCTGGGGCTGGTGGCCGATGACAGCCGTCTTGCGCTGATCAACAACCAAACCGGCACGATCATCGCGATGACGCACATCCTGCTGCCCTTCATGATCCTGCCGCTCTATTCCGTGATGCAAACAGTACCGCCAAGCTATCTACGTGCGGCAAAGTCGCTGGGGGCCACGAACTGGACAGCCTTCTGGCGCGTGTATTTCCCGCAATCGGTGCCCGGCATCGGCGCGGGGTCGATCCTCGTGTTCATCCTGTCGATCGGCTATTACATCACGCCGGAAATCGTCGGCGGCACCACGGGGACATTCATCTCCAACCGGATTGCCTACCACATCTCCAGCTCGCTCAACTGGGGCCTCGCGGCCGCGCTTGGGGCGATCCTGCTGGCCGTGGTGCTTGGGCTTTACTGGGCCTACGACAAGATCGTCGGCATCGACAACGTGAAACTGGGAGGCTGATATCATGGTCGCACTCACACCTATCTCCCGCAAACCCGTCGGTTTCTATGTACCGGTTGTCGCCGCAGCAGGCGCCTTTGCCGGGCTCTTTGTCGGCACCGCCCAAGGCAGCGGACTGCTGGGCATCCTGATCGGAGCGCTCTCCATGGGGGCGCTGGCCTTTGTGCTGACGCAGCTGATCAAGAACGAAACCATCGCCCGCTGGACCTCTGTCATTCTGCTGGCGGTGATCGGCTTTATTCTGGGCGGCGTGCCCATGCTGGTCCTGGGGGCGATCTTCGGCTGGTTCTTCGGCTGGTTCAGCTTCTGGCTCTACGAGGGACGCTACCGCGCCAAGGTCGCGCCCTATCTGACCCCGGGTCAGGTGCTCTGGCACTTTGCCTTCCGCATCATTTGCGGCGCGATCCTTGTGTTCCTGATCACACCGATCCTCGTGGTCATGCCGCTTAGCTTCAACGCCGAGAACTTCTTTACCTTCACCCCTGAAATGCTGCGTTTCGATCCCGAAGGGTATTCGCTGCGCCACTACAAAGACTTCTTCAGCAGTTCCGCATGGCAAGGTGCCGTCTGGAACTCGATCAAGATCGCCCCGGCCGCGACCCTGCTGTCGGTCAGCTTCGGCACCCTCGCAGCGATTGGCCTGAGCCAGCAGCACGTGCCATTCCGGCGGGCGATCATGGCAATCCTGATCTCGCCCATGATCGTCCCGCTGATCATCTCGGCGGCGGGCATGTACTTCTTCTACAGCCGCGTCGGCCTGCAGGGCACATATGTCGGCGTTGTCCTGGCGCACGCGGCCTTGGGCATCCCCTTCGTCATCATCACCGTTACCGCGACACTGGTAGGCTTTGACCGCTCTCTGACCCGCGCAGCGGCGAATATGGGGGCCAATCCGGTCACGACCTTCTTCCGCGTGCAAATGCCATTGATCCTGCCGGGCGTGATCTCGGGCGGTTTGTTCGCCTTCATCACCTCGTTTGACGAAGTCGTCGTGGTGCTCTTTGTCGGCTCTGCCGGTCAGAAAACGCTCCCGTGGCAGATGTTCACCGGCCTGCGCGAACAGATCAGCCCCACGATCCTTGCCGTGGCGACGATCCTCGTGGTTATCTCGATCTGCCTGCTGACCGTGGTCGAACTGCTGCGCCGCCGCTCCGAACGGCTGCGCGGGATGTCACCCGGCTGAGCCGCTTCCAAATGGTATAAAATCCTCGCCGAAGGCACGCGCCGGACCGAAAGGTCCGGCGCGTTTCATTTACGCCAGATTATTCCACCGCGGCTGCGCGCAGCGTCTCCAACAATCGAGGGGAGGCATAGCCGTCAGGCACAAGCCCCTGCGACAATTGGAACTCGCGCACCGCATTGATGGTCAGCGGGCCGATCTTGGCGTCGATCTGGACCGTATCAAACCCCTGCGCCGTCAACTGCGTCTGAAGCTCGATCCGTTCGTCATAGGTCAGCGCGCGGTCTTGCACCGGCCAGCTGGCCTCGATCGGCCCGCCCCCGGCGATACGGTCCGCCAGATGCCCCACACCGATCACATAGGCATCGGCCGAATTATAGCGTTCGATCACCGCGAAATTGGCGTAAATCAGAAACGCCGCGCCCTCTGCCCCACCGGGCAAAAGCAGGGACGCAGGGCCGTGATCCCCCAGCGATCCTGTCACAGGGCGCACCCCAAGCGCCAGCCATTCCGCTGCCGTTTTCAGGATATCCCGCCCCGCCAGAAGATAGTCGAACCCCTCGGGCAACCGTACCTCGACGCCCCAAGGATGTCCCTCGACCCATCCGAAATGCTTGAGATACGCCGCAGTAGAGGCAAGCGCGTCACGTGGATCATCGCTCCAGATATCGCGTTTGCCATCGCCGGTGAAATCCTCGGCATATTGCTGGAAAGACGAGGGCATGAACTGCGTGTGACCCATCGCACCAGCCCAACTGCCCTGCATCCGCGCGGGCGTGGTATCGCCCGCCTGCAAGATCCGCAGCGCGTCCAGCAGTTCCCCTTCAAAAAAGGCCCGCCGCCGCCCGTCATAGGCCAATGTCGCGAGCGAGCTGAGCACCGGATCGCTGCCCCTGAAGGTGCCATAGGCACTTTCCAGTCCCCAGATCGCGGTGACGATCTCTTTCTCGACGCCATAGCGCGTTTCGATCTGGGATAGCGCGTCGGCCTGCTCGGCCAGCGCCTTCTTCCCGTTGGTGACCCGCAGATCAGAGGTCGCGGTCTCCAGATAGGCCCAGATTGTTTTGGTGAATTCGGATTGGTTGCGGTCGCGGCGGATGACCTGCGGGTCATAGCGTACGGTCTGCATCGCGCGGTCAAAAACCGCACCGTCGATCCCTGCGGCCAAGGCACGCGCACGGAAGGCGGTCACCCAGTCCTGCAACCCCGCCGCGTTGCCCGGCTTTTGCACCATGGCGGGCGGGCGCGCAGTACCCTCGGCCCCCGCAGCGATCACACCTGCGGCACCCGTCACCGACAGTGTCACCCCGCCAACCAATGCGCCAATTTTCAGCAGTTCCATTCCCGCGCCCTTCCCCAGCATCACGCTGCAAGCCTAGCGTCAAACGCCGCGCCCAGAAAGGCGGAGTTGCCCGCTGTGCGTGTTACTGCCTGCCTGTTCCTGCCTCGTGTTCCCGCTCCGGGGTCAGCGTCGTGTGCGTTTGACCTTGCGTTTCACCTTATCCGCCTTGCGCTTGGCTTTGACACCCTTGCGCTTGGGGTTGGTGCGGCCCGCGGGCCCACCGCGTCCGCGCCGCGCCCCTTGGCCGCCCTTGGGCAGGGCGTCACCCTCAAGCGTCAGCAGCTCCAGCGCGATGCCCCCGGTGACCGGGACCGCCTCTGACAGGCGCACGGTGACACGCTGCCCGACAGAGATGATCATGCCCGTATCCGACCCCATCAGCGTGCCGGCCTCTTGGTCGAAATGGAAATACTCGCGCCCCAGCGACCGCATGGGCAGCAGCCCGTCGGCACCGGTTTCGTCCAGCTTCACAAAGGCTCCAAATCGCGCCACGCCGCTGATGCGGCCCGAGAATTCATTGCCCACACGTTCCGACAGATAGGACGCGAGATAGCGATCGGTAGTGTCACGCTCTGCCATCATCGACCGGCGTTCCGTGTCCGAGATATGCGCGCCGGTCTGTTCGATATCCTCGATATCATGCTGGCTTAGCCCGTCATTGCCCCAGCCATGTGCAGTGATCAACGCGCGGTGCACGATCAGATCCGCATAGCGCCGGATCGGAGAGGTGAAATGCGCGTAGGACCGCAGCGCCAGACCAAAGTGCCCGATATGCGCAGGCCCGTAATAGGCTTGCGTCATCGACCGCAGGGTCGACAGGTTGATCAGCTCTGCATCATCCGTGCCCGCCGCATCGTTCAGTAGCTTGTTCAGATGGCGCGTATGCAGCACCTGTCCCTTGGCCAGCGTATAGCCCGCCGCCTGCGCGGTTTCGCGCAAGGCGTCCAGCTTGGCGGGAGAGGGTTCTTCGTGAATGCGATAAAGCAGCGGCGTTTTCTTGGACAGCAGAGTCTCGGCGGCGGCGACATTGGCCAGCACCATGAACTCTTCGATCAAGCGGTGCGCATCCAGCCGGTCCTTGAAGTTCACCGATTTCACGGTGCCGTCCTTGTCCAGCTCGATCCGCCGCTCGGGCAGGTCAAGGTCCAACGGCTGACGCTCGGCGCGGGCAGCTTTCAAGGCGGCATAGGCGGCGTAGATCGGTTTTAGCACAGGGTCCAGCAACGGGCCGGTGCGGTCATTGGGGGTGCCGTCAATCGCGTCCTGCACCTCTTCGTAGTGCAGCGAAGCGGGCGAGCGCATCAGCCCTCGATGGAAGCTATGGCCGATCTTGTTGCCCGCCGCATCCAGCACCATGCGGACAGCGATACAGGCCCGCGGCACGCCTTCGTGCAACGAACACAGATCCCCCGACAGACGGTCGGGCAGCATCGGCACCACACGGTCGGGGAAATAGGTGGAATTGCCCCGTTTGCGCGCCTCGCGGTCCAGCGCAGAGCCGGGGGTGACATAGGCGGCCACATCGGCAATCGCGACCCAGACGACGTGGCCGCCCTCGTTCTTGGGGTCTTCGTCCGCATGGGCATAGCATGCGTCATCATGGTCCCGCGCGTCCGACGGGTCGATGGTGATCAGGGGCAGGTCGCGCAGATCCTCGCGCCCTTTCAGGCCCACGGGTTTCGCGGCATCGGCCTGCGCCATCACGTCGTCAGGAAAGTCGTCGGGGATACCATGCTGGTGGATCGCGATCAGGGACACGGCCTTGGGTGCCGACGGGTCCCCCAGCCGTTCAACGATACGCGCCCGTGGCGATCCCATGCGCGCCTTTGGTCCGGCTTGTTCCGCCTCGACCAGCTCGCCATCCTTGGCCCCGTGGGTCGCGTCTCCGGGCACCCACCATTCCTTGTCGGACCCTTTGTCGATGGGCACAATGCGCCCGCCCTCTGTGGTCTTGCGGAAGATGCCCAAGACCCGCTGCGGGTTCGCGCCAATGCGGCGGATCAGCCGCGCCTCGTAGTGGTGGTCTTGCGCCTGTACCAACGTCAACCGCGCCAGAATACGGTCGCCCGCACCCAAGGCCGGGTCAGAGGCACGGGGGATCACCAGCACCACGGGCTCCACGCCTTCGCCCTGCCACTCCATCGGTTTGGCAAACAGATCGCCATCCTTGTCCGGCCCCGTGACCTGCAACACAGACACCGGCGGCAAGCGGTCAGGATCCTGATAGCTGCGCTTGCGCTTTTCCAGATGGCCTTCGGCCTCCAGCTCTTTCAGCACGCGTTTCAGATCGATCCGGGCCGCCCCCTTGATGCCGAACGCCTTGGCGATGTCACGCTTGGCGGTCAGAGTGGGGTTTTCGGCGATCCAGTCAAGGATCTCGGGCTTTGAAGGTATTTTGCTCATGCTTCACGAGGTAGCACGCGCACCCCGCTTCGTCATGGGCAAATCGTCGATTGTATCCACGTCCCGCAATGTGGCGACCTGTGCGATGCGGTGATCGGGCAGCGTGGCGACGGTATCGGCCAGCGCATGCTCCGTGGACCAGCGGACATTTTCAAACAGGCGCGGCGGCACGGGGCGGGCGCGTTTCAGTCCGACCAGCCAATAGCCCCCGTCCGGTGCTGGCCCGAACACCGCGTCATGCGACCCGAGCACGCGAAACGCATCGGCCACCCGCGCCGCGGTCACACCCGGAATATCCGCCCCGATGACACAGACCGGCCCCGCGGGCGCAGCACGCAGCATGCGGCCCATACGGTCGCCTAGATCACCGCGCCCCTGTGGCCAGCGCGGCAGATGCGCGGGCCAGACACGGCTGGACAGCCCCGCCCGATCCGGCGCGACCGCCAGCACCACCTGCCAGCGCGGGTCTTGCACACGGCGGATCAACGCGCGGGTCTGATGCCGGAACCACCACGCGGCAGCGGTCATGCCCAGATCACGGCCAAGCCGCGTCTTGACCCGCCCCGGCAGCGGCTCTTTCACCATGATGACCAGCGTGCGGTTCAAAGCGACAGCACCATCTCGCGGTGATCAATGCCGGCGTCGTCAAAGACCGGCCCCTGCGCCACGAACCCCAGCTTTTCGTAGAACCCCAAAGCATGCAACTGCGCGCCGAGCTTCACGAAGCGCACGGCAGGATCTTTGCGCGCCTCGTCTATCGCCGCGCGGATCAGCGCCGCGCCAAGCCCCGTACCGCGGTGGGATTTGATCACACATACGCGCCCGATCTTGGCCGTATCACCCTTGATATGCATCCGCGCAGAGCCGATCGGCAGCTCTTCTTCGGTGGCAAGGAAATGCGTCGCGTCGTCATCGCGGTCGTCCATTTCATCGGCTGCCGACACGTTCTGCTCTTCGATAAAAACGATCCGGCGCAGCAGGTGACAGCTGGCGAGGTCTTCGGTCACGGCGATATGGGCGGTCATGCGAAATAGTCCTTCAGGATGCGGGTATAGATGGATTTGAGCTGGTGGATCTGCGCCACCTCGACGTTTTCGTCGACCTCGTGCATGGACTGACCAACCAGCCCGAATTCAACCACAGGGCAATGGTGCTTCATGAACCGCGCATCCGACGTCCCGCCAGAGGTGGACAGTTCAGGTGTCACCCCCGTCTCTGCCTGCACCGCTTTGGACACCAGATCAG
Organism: Sulfitobacter sp. UBA4523; assembly: GCF_002388305.1. Taxonomy (NCBI): domain Bacteria; kingdom Pseudomonadati; phylum Pseudomonadota; class Alphaproteobacteria; order Rhodobacterales; family Roseobacteraceae; genus Sulfitobacter; species Sulfitobacter sp. UBA4523. The sequence goes on along the minus strand of NZ_DGMH01000024.1, from coordinate 193,586 downwards.
ACAGCTCACCCGGTGGCGTGATAAAGCTCTCGCCCGAAATCTTGACCTTGAGCTCGACCTGCACGCCAAAACTGTCGCGGATCGCGGCGGCCTGTTCCTCCAGCCAGGTGGTCAGGCTAGCGCCCGAATGCTTGTCGTTAAAACGGATGTTCACCGTCGCGCGGGTTTCAGCGGGGATCACGTTGGTCGCGGGGTTGCCGGTATCGACGGTGACAATCGCCAGCGTAGAGGGATCGAAATGGTCCGTCCCCTCGTCCAGCTGATGCGAGGCAAGCTGATCCATCAGCCGCATCATCGCAGGCATCGGGTTATTGGCGCGGTGAGGATAGGCCGCATGGCCCTGTTTGCCGATCACGCGAAAATGCGCGTTCAGCGACCCGCGTCGCCCGATCTTGATCATCTCGCCCATTTTGTTCGGACATGTCGGCTCCCCTACCAGACAAACATCCATCCGTTCGCCCGCCTCTTGCATGTAATCCAGCAAGGCGCGGGTGCCGTCGATGCCTTCGGCTTCCTCGTCGCCGGTGATTGCCAGCACGATGGACCCATCGGGGGGCGTATCGCGGACAAAGTCGATGGCCGCGGCGGTAAAGGCTGCCACACCGGATTTCATATCGGTGGTGCCGCGCCCGTACATGATGCCGTCTTTGATCTCTGCGCCAAAGGGCGGCATCGTCCAGTCGGCCTCGTTCCCGATGGGCACGACATCGGTGTGGCCGTTAAAGCCGAAGCTGCGGGTGTTACCCTTGTTGCCCCAACGCGCAAAGAGGTTCTTGATCCCTCCACGGTCCGCCCAGGCACAGTCAAACCCCGCCTCGGTCAGCAGATCGAACAGCACCTCTTGCGCGCCCCCGTCTGCGGGGGTGACCGACGGGCAACGCACCAGTTTGGCGGTCAGGTCTACGGGATCGATGCTGGACATGTCAGGGCTCCTTCGGCGTGTGTCGCGGTGTTGCCCTACATTTGTGGGGAAAATGCCCCAAAGCCAAGGGGCAGCGCGGAAATACACAAAGCGGTGAGCCACATAGCCCACGCCAGCGCTGCAAAGCCGCGCAGGGACCTTAGTCGAAGAAAGGCGTCATCTGCGCAATAATGACAGAGTTTTCGTCCAGCGCCCGCGCCATCAAGGCCCGTTCGTCTTCGTCAATCTCGTGGCCTTCGGCCTCGCGGTCGGCAATCGTGCCATATCCGGTCACGTCCAGCGGGTTGGTATCGGCCTGTTTCAGGATGGCGACCGTCTCGCGCACGGCTTCCGCTTCGTCGATACCCGAGGCAAAGCACATCAGCGCAGCGCCCGTGGCCTTGTCCGGCAGGCCGTCGCCCTCTTTGCGGCCAATCTCGACCAGCAGCGTATAGACCTGCTGGCGCGACGGTTTCTTGGGTTTCTTCTGGTCAGACATAAAAAGGGCCACCGCATTAAGATGCGGCAGCCCTATCGTGTTCTGTGTCGTCTGAAAAGGGTCAGCTACGTCCGCGTACCAAACGTGTGACCCAAATCAACAGGCAGGCCCCGATGACGCCGACGACCAGTTGACCAATCCAGCCACCCAAGGTCGCACCGACGATTGTCATCAGCAGGAAGTTGGCAACGATCGCGCCAACGATCCCCAGAATAATGTTCATGATCAGCCCCATATCGGACTTCATGATCTTTTCCGCGATCCAACCGGCCAGACCACCGACGATTATTGCTGCGAACCAACCCAGACCTGTCATTTCAAATTCTCCATAAATCTTGTTTCATAGAGTGAACTCACAGGTCTGTGAAAAGGTTCCCTTAGTCGCGCAGCAGCTCGTTGATCGAGGTTTTGGAGCGGGTCTTTTCGTCGACGCGCTTGACGATCACCGCGCAATAAAGGCTGGGGCCGGGCGTGCCGTCGGGCAGCGGCTTGCCGGGCAGGCTGCCGGGCACGACCACGGAATAGGGCGGCACTTGCCCCATGAAGATTTCGCCGGTGGTGCGGTCGATAATCTTGGTCGATTGGCCGATGAACACGCCCATCGACAACACCGATCCCTTGCCGATGCGCACGCCTTCCACCACTTCGGACCGCGCGCCGATGAANNTCGTCGACGCGCTTCACGATCACGGCGCAATAAAGGTGCACACCGTTCTTCGACGGCATGGACCCCGCCACAACGACCGACCCCGCGGGCACTTCGCCATAGAAGACTTCGCCGGTTTCACGGTCGAGGATTTTGGTCGATTGGCCGATGTAGACCCCCATCCCCAGAACGGAGCCTTCGCGGACGATACAGCCTTCGACCACCTCGGAACGCGCACCGATAAAGCAGTTGTCTTCGATGAT